>NZ_MUFJ01000006.1:0-135561 GCF_001996245.1 Salinivibrio sp. MA607
ACTTTTTATGCAGTAATAGTGACTATAATAAAACAGATTTAAAGGTTAACAAAATGTTGCTCCTTAAGAGAAGGGGTGATATTTTCAATTGATAAACTCAATACAATAATTATCACGGATGATAGGAGTTAGCGCATGACGGATGCAGTAGCGCTACAGGTTAAGTCACTTAAAAAAAGCTTTGGGCAGCATCAAGTGCTCAAAGGCATTTCACTCGATGCCCACCGCGGCGACGTCATCTCGATTATCGGGTCTTCCGGGTCTGGTAAAAGTACCTTTTTGCGCTGTATTAACTTACTTGAAACCCCTACTGGCGGTGAAATTTGGGTCAATGGTGAATTGATCAAAATGAAAAATAACCGTGCAGGCGATCCGGTGCCCGTCAGCGATAAACAAGTACAGCGCATTCGCTCTCGTCTGGCGATGGTGTTTCAGGGGTTCAATCTATGGTCGCACATGACGGTGCTGCAAAATGTGATAGAAGCGCCAGTGCATGTGCTCGGCGTGCCCAAAGCAAAAGCGATTGAAGATGCTGAAGCCTTTCTCCATCGGGTTGGCTTATACGAGCGCCGTGACTACTATCCCGGCCACTTGTCAGGCGGCCAGCAGCAGCGTGCTGCCATTGCACGAGCGCTTGCCGTCGAACCAGAAGTACTCTTGTTTGATGAGCCAACCTCCGCGCTTGACCCCGAGTTAGTGGGGGAAGTGTTGGGCGTGATGCGTTCACTGGCCGAGGAAGGGCGCACCATGTTGGTGGTAACCCATGAAATGAGTTTTGCGCGTGATGTCTCTAATCATGTGATGTTCTTGCATCAAGGATTAGTGGAAGAGCAGGGCAACCCGAAAGAACTGTTTGATGCGCCTGATTCTGAGCGTCTGCAGCAATTTATATCGTCAATATACTGATTAATTAAATAGAATTATCAATAGCATAACCATGCAATAGGGCCTTTGCCCACACAACATCGTTAAACGACAGGAGAAAGGAAGATGAAAAAATGGCTAGTTGCCGCCGCCGTGATGGCCGCAGTTGGGTCAACCTCCGTTGCAGCCAAGGATTGGAAGGTCGTACGTTTTGGTATTGAAGGCGCCTACCCTCCTTTTAGCTGGACCACAAACGAAGGTGATCTCAAAGGTTTTGATGTCGATATGGCCAATGCGCTGTGTGAGGAAATGCAGGCCAAGTGTAAGATCGTCGCGCAAGATTGGGACGGGATCATTCCGTCACTGTTGGCGCGTAAATACGATGCCATTATCGCAGCGATGTCGATCACAGAAGAGCGTAAAAGAAAGGTAGATTTTACCAATAAATACGCGTTAATCCCGAACAAGTTTGTGGCCGAAAAGGGCACGGATCTCACCTTCACCAAAGAAGGACTCGACGGGGTGAAAATTGGTGTACAGCGTGCAACCACACACGACAAATATCTTACCGACAACTATGGCGACGCGGTGGATATCGTTCGTTACGGCACCTTTGACGAAGCCTACCTGGATCTTAAAGCAGGTCGTATTGAATCCATTTTGGGGGATGCTTCCGCTTTGCAGCAAGGGCTTCTCGATAAAGAGGGTGGCGATGAATTTGAATTTATCGGTCCTTCTTTGACTGACCCTGAGTGGTTTGGCGAGGGCTTTGGGATTGCGACACGCAAACAAGACAAAGCGCTGACTGAGAAACTTAATCAAGCAATTGATTCATTACGTGAAAAAGGCGTGTATGACGAGATTGCTGCCAAATACTTCGACTACGACGTTTACGGCGAGTAAAAGGCAGGCGGGCAGCATGAAAGTGCTGCCCGAATCATATGATTGATTTGAAAGGTTACGAGTGGTCCCTGCTTGAAGGCGCATGGGTGACCCTTCAGGTTGCGCTATTATCACTGGGCTTGGCCATGTTACTCGGGATGCTCGGGGCGCTTGCCAAATTATCTAAATTGGGTTGGTTGCGTGGCATTGCGACCGTCTATACCACGGTGATTCGTGGGATCCCTGATTTGGTATTGATGATGCTGATTTTTTACGGCGGTCAAATGCTGCTCAATAACAGCTTATATGGCATGAATGAATGGCTCAATGAGTACATGGCCGGACAAAACCCCGACCATGACTGGACTGCCTATTTACCCGACTATATCGACGTTAGCCCGTTTATCGCCGGGATCCTAACCATAGGTTTTATTTTTGGTGCTTACATGGCTGAAACCTTTCGGGGGGCCATCATGGCGGTCGACGCCGGCGAGATGGAAGCCGCGCGCGCCTATGGTATGAGCAGTAGTTTGGCGTTTCGCCGCATCTTGTTGCCACAAATGATCCGCCATGCGCTGCCAGGGTTTGGTAACAACTGGTTGGTACTGTTAAAAACCACCGCGCTGGTGTCCATTATTGGCTTGGATGACATGGTACGTAAAGGCGCGTTGGCAGCCGGCTCGACCCAAATGCCATTTACGTTTTACTTTACCGTCGCGCTTATTTTCTTGCTCTTTACCAGCATCTCGACCACCGGGCTGCGTTGGATGGAGCGTCGCTTTAGTATTCATACGCGGTAGGTGACTATGGATTTTTCACTTGTACTCGAAACATGGCCGATTTATCTCGATGGCCTTTGGACGACCGTATGGCTGGTGGCCTCCGCGTTAGTGATTGGTTTGCTGGTGGCCGTGCCTGTCGCCGTGGCGCGCAATGCACAGTTTCCCCTTTGGCGTTATCCTGCGTGGGCGTTTATTTACTTTTTTCGGGGGACGCCGCTACTGATCCAACTGTATTTGATTTACTACGGCCTAAGCCAAGTGGTAAACGTTGAAGATTCGTTGTGGCAACATGCATGGTTTTGTGCGCTCGTCGCATTCGTCCTCAACACTGCAGCGTATACCGCTGAAATTATTCGTGGCGCCATCAATGGCTTACCCAAAGGAGAAGTGGAAGCGGCGATTGCCTATGGCATGAGCCCGTATAAAGCCTTTTCGCGGATCATTCTACCCAGTGCGATGCGCCGTGCTTTACCGGCATACAGTAACGAAGTGGTATTTATGCTTCACGGCTCAGCGGTGGCAGGGATTATCACCATTGTTGATCTCACTGGGGCGGCTCGGATTGTAAATTCGCGTTATTATGCGCCCTTTGAATCTTTTTTGACCGCGGGTGTGTTCTATATGGCGCTGACATTTAGCATCCTATGGATGTTCCGCTTAGCAGAGCGTCGCTTTTTACGTCATATGCGGCCTTTGAGCTAGCTGTTATAGGCATATCGCAAAATGACAAACGCCGCAGCATAGCCATGCTGCGGCGTAATAATATTAAGCGGCGTCTTAAGCGATATTGTTAAGCGCGCTTGCGCGGCCAATTCGAGGGCTTATTTAAAGGTGGCCCAAATTGGCGCGTGATCGGAGGGTTTTTCAATGCCGCGCAGCTCGTAATCAATCCCCGCATCAATACAGCGGCTGGCAAGATCTTGGGTGGCTAACACCACATCAATGCGTAAGCCACGGTTATCATCAAAACCGCGCGAACGGTAGTCAAACCACGAGAACTGATCATTCACCGCTGGATGTAGGGTGCGGAAGGTATCCACGAAGCCCCAATTCATCAACGTCTCTAACCACTCACGCTCTTCAGGTAAGAAAGAGCACTTACCGGTGCGTAGCCAGCGCTTGGCATTGTGATCGCCAATACCAATATCGTCGTCTTTAGGGCTGATGTTGATATCGCCCATGACCACCAGGTGTTCGCTGGGATCACGACCCTCTAAATAGGTCATCAAATCTTGGTAGAATTTACGCTTGGCAGGAAACTTGGTTTCGTGGCTACGGTTTTCCCCTTGGGGAAAGTAACCATTGAGAACGGTGACAGGTTGGCCATTTTCGCCTTCAAACGTGGCCATAATCATACGGCGTTGGGCGTCTTCATCATCGGTTGGAAACCCTTTTTGTACGCTGATTGGCGACTTTTTGCATAGCATCGCCACACCATAGTGCGCTTTTTGGCCATGAAAGTGTACTTCATAGCCCATGGCTTCGACATCGGCGAGTGGAAAGGCATCATCGTGCACCTTGGTTTCTTGCAACCCGATCACGTCAGGCTGGTGTTTTTCAATTAAGGCTTGCAGTTGATGTAAACGCGCTCGAATACCGTTGATATTAAAAGAGATGATTTTCACGTGTGAGGCTGCCTTTGTTGTCTTATTGATAGTAAGACACTTTACCAGCTTCGTTCAATGAACGGAAAGGCGGCCTCAATGCAATGCTCGGCGTATGGTGACGAGGATGCGTGGTACGTAATGGGGGAAATTAGCTTGCGATCGAAAAGGCGCCTAAGCACTCACCTTGACTAAAAATCGCGCCTTCTTGGGTGCAGGGGTCAAAACGCAGGGTAGGTTGAGACAAAACAGGAAGACGATGAAGCAAATGCTTGAGGATAATATCCCCGTTAAACTGATGGATCACGACCTGCCAGTTGGCAAGATTAGGAAGAGCAAAATTAACTATCAATGGCGTTCCTTACTGATTTAAATGTGGTTGATGGTGTTTGTGGTTGTGTTTGCGCACGGCGCAAATGATACCAGTGACGCAGTCTGCCGTTTGTTGCAGCCATATTGGATCTCCATATATTTAACAGATCGTGGTGCTTTACAGTTTGTGCTGCTTAATAAGTCAGCACGTTGTCAGTCAAGCTATTACCACAAGTAAAGTGATACCAGCGCATCGGTTTTTGCAAATAAACAGCGTGGTAGCAAATAAAGTGTTCAAGTTAACGGGTTATCAATGTAGGAAAAAAGCGAAAGTGGAATACTGCAGAGAGTCTATGCGGGAAATAGCGTGGTCTGTCTCGACTTTGACTTGATGTCTTATGATGCTCCGTATCTAGAGCTTTAGCCACACTACAGCATTTTTTTACGATGTAAAGGGTTTTAACCAATAATTCTTTGGTATTGACGACCACCAACGCGGCACATCAGCACCGCGTTAATGATTCTAGCGCTCGCTTATCCTATCGCCAGCTTTGTCTCGGCATAGCGTAGCTTTTTCTTTCTTGGGCTGGCTAAAAAGTAAGCCAAAGTTAGCGGACCCAGTCGGCCAGCAAACATCATAAAAATGATAATAAACTCACCTACATCAGATAATGACCCAGTGAGTCCTCGTGAAAGGCCTACCGTTCCTAATGCGGACACGGCTTCAAACACCACATCCGTCATTTCTGCGCTTTCACTCAACAACAAGCAAAAAATAGCGAACCAAGTCATCCCTATCGAGATAAGAGACAGTGCTAACGCTTTACTGACGGTGTCTCTGGCTATTTCACGCTTATAGACGTAAATCGCTTCATCACGACGTAAAAATGCATATGTTGCCAAAACAAGTACCATAAAGGTGACGACTTTTATGCCACTAGCGGTACTTAGCGATCCTCCTCCAATAAACATTAGCACCAAGATAATGGCGGTGGTTGCATCCTCGAGCTGATCAATAGCCAATGTATTAAAGCCAGCGGTACGCGGTGTTACTGCTTGAAACCACGAAGCAAGCCATTTTCCAGATTCACTCAAGGGAGCCAGTGTATTGGGGTTGTCGTATTCAATGAGGTAAATGGCAATTAACGCTACACCATTAATTAAACATGTCCCTATGATCATCATTTTGCTGTACACCGTGAGTTTTGACCAACGCCGATGACGCCGCAAGTCGATCCATACGGTAAAGCCTAAGCCCCCGATAATAAAGAGCGCAGTAATGGTCAGATTGACTGTAATATCATCGACATATGGCATTAGGCTATCGGCGCTGAGGGCAAACCCTGCATTATTAAATGCACTAATGGTGTAAAAAAAACCGTGGAATAAGCTGTCACTCCAACCTAGCTCGCCCTGCCAGCGCAGTGTGAGTATTGCCATCCCAATCACTTCAACCAGTAGCGCGAAAACAAGTACCGACTTAGCTGTTGACGTTAACGTTGAGGCATCTGTCTGATTGAACGCTTCACGCGCGACGGTTCGTTGTAAAAAACCTATCCGTCCGCCCAACGCAATTAACGTCACAATGGCAAAGGTCATTAAACCCAGCCCACCACACTGGATAAGCAGTGCAATCACCGTTTGCCCAAACATAGTGAACTGGGTACCTGTATCAACAACAACAAGCCCAGTGACTGTCACTGCTGAGGTTGCTGTAAATAGGCTTTGAATCCAAGAGATAGGCGCAGTCGTTGCGAAAGGCAATTTTAAAAGACATGTTCCTAATAGAATCAACAATGCAAAGCTACCACTTAGAATCAGCGGTGGTGCACCTAACAGTTTCTTACCCGCTTTCGGTTTACGCTCTACGGGGCTAACAGAGGGATGCCATAACACCATGTCACACTAACCTCGGGGCAATATATTTCAGTTCGGCTCGGGTTCCACACAAAAGTAATTGATCGCCTTTACGCAATTCAAAGCCTGTATCTAACCCCGTGATTACCTCTTGACCGCGCTTAACCAGCAATGGCGTGATGCTGGTCCGCGCATCGCCAAGTGCATGTGCAATTGTCCTATCATGAAGTTTGGGTTTTATCTCAATTTCTACAACGTACAAGCCATGACCAATGGCAAGATAATTATTAACCATTGGATAGTTTAAAGACTGGGCAACACGTATGCCCATTTCTTCTTCAGGATGAATAATACGAGACACGCCCAATTTAGAGACAATCGTATGGTGCGCTTTGGTACTGGCTTTAACCCAAATCTCTTTGACACCTAGGTTCTTTAACGCAAGCGTACACAAGAGACTGGATTGCATATCTTCTCCAATCGCGACAAGCACAGCATCACTATTTGCTAAATCAAGTTCGCGTAGTGCATTTTCGTCTGTGGAGTCACAAATAACCGCTTGGGTCAAATCTTCCACATATTGCTCAACCATTTTAGAATCTTTATCGACACCGGTAACGGTATGACCAAGGTGAATAAGCTCGAGGCTCGCTGCGATACCAAAACGACCTAACCCAATGACAGTAAAATGTGCCATAGCATGATAACCTTATTATATTTTCCAAAAATGGGGTAATAACATAGCTAGAACCGTAAAGTACTCTAGCCGACCAAGAATCATTGCCAAATTAAGCAACCATATCCCAATATCACTTACAGGCTGGAAATTGCTACCTACATCACCAAAACCAGGGCCTAATACATTAATACAAGCGACAACAGCAGTGAACGATGTCCAAAAATCAAGCCCAGTCATCATCATTAAAATCGTAAACACAACCGTGGTTAATACTACCAATGACATAAACGCCATAATGGCATTGGTAACATCAGACGACACGGCCTTATTTTGGTATCGAATTGGGATCACTGCACGCGGATGTGAAAGCTGTTGGATTTCACGACGTATCACTTTAAATGTGATGATATCTCGAATGATTTTATTACCACCTGCTGTTGAGCCAGAGCAGCCGCCAAGATAAGCACAGAAAACTAAAAACAATGCAGTTGCTGCCGGCCATGCACCTAAATCAGCAGCGCCGTAACCAGTACTGGTAATAAAAGACACGACATGGAAAAGTGCAAAGCTTACCGAGGATGCCAATGATGGGTAAGTTTCGGTTTTATAGAGATAGAGGCCTAACACACTCCCCAAAAAAAGAACAATGAGTACGAATATTCTGGCTTCTTCGTCTTGAATGTATAACTTCACGCCTCTTGCACCGCGCTGAAAAACACGAAAATGCAAACCAAAGTTGATAGCCCCTAATAGCATAAAAACATTAGCAATCATTAAAATGCTATGGCTTTCAAAGTACCACATGCTAGCGTCATGCGTTGAAAAGCCACCGGTAGAGACGGTTGTAAAGCTGTGGCCTATGGCGTCAAAGAGAGACATGCCTGATACGTAATAAGAAAGAGCGCACAATGCCGTAATAGATAAATAGACTCCCCATAGATAATGGGCGGTTTTTGTGATCCGAGGAGAAAGCTTGTCGTCTTTTATTGGGCCAGGTGTTTCTGCTTTAAGGAGACGCATTCCGCCGACATTGAGCATCGGCAAGACCGCCACAACAAAAATAACAACACCGAGCCCACCCATCCATTGTAGAAATTGACGATACATTAAAAAAGAAGGCGGCATTGCGTCTAGGCCTGATAAAATCGTAGCACCTGTTGTGGTTAATGCACTGATAGATTCAAACACCGCATCAGTAAAGTTAACGCCGGTCACTGAATAAATGGGTAATGCACCGAGAATACCAGTGACAACCCAAGTCAAGGTTGCAAAAATAAGTGCTTCTCTAAATGCTACATTATCTAGTGTTTCTCTTCTGAAGAAGAATGAGATCAAAAACGACATAAACAATATTGCGATGGCTGGGCCAAAAAAAAGTTTAGATATATGATCGTTAAATAAAAAAAGCGACAACAGGCCAAATACAAACTGGACAATGCCCATCCATAGAATGGGCATCGATAATAAACGAATGGTGCTTTTAGGGTTAATCATGGTCATCCTCGTTAACACAAAGGCGATAACCAATGCCAGGTTCCGTTTTTATTATGTTGTGTTGACTCGCGTCCTTACATATCTTTTTTCTTATTTGACTGACTAAAACACGCAGATAATGGTTGTCTTGCCTGTGTGTCTCACCCCAAATTGAGATGAGAAGGTCATCTTGTTTTACTAAACAGCCGTTTCCTTCCATCAGTATTTTCATAAAATGAAACTCTTTCTTCGTTAACGAGACTAAACGAGAGTGATACCAAAATTGATGGCTTGACAAAGATAGACTTAACTCACCACACTGAATGAGGTCCTCGGTTTTCTTTGAAGGCGCGATTAAATCTCTAACGAGTACTTTTATTCTGACAATGAGCTCTTTCACGCCAAATGGTTTGCTTATATAATCATTCGCACCGGCTTCGAGTAACGTAATTTTCTCTTCTTCCTGATCGCGCGCGGTGAGAATAATAACCGGTGTTGTATGTCCTTTTTCTCGAATGTAATTGAGTAAAGAAACACCTTCTCCGTCGGGTAAGCCTAAATCCAAAACAATCACATCGGGGGACTGATGCTGAATAACACTTAATGCGCTCTCTAATGAATATGCACCGAGATAATCAAACCCTTCTGCATTCAGTGATATTCGTACAAATGTATGGATTTGTTTTTCATCATCAACCAATAATACGCGGTATGCCATCATTACTCTCCACCATCCACAGGCAAACGAATTCTCATTAAACAGCCTATTTCTGAGTGTGCTAACTCAATCCTGCCCTGATGTGCCCGTATAACTCCATTAGCAACCGCCAGCCCCAGCCCTGATCCACTGTCGCTTTTTTTATCCTCGTGCGTTGTATAAAAAAGATCAAATATCTTATGTGCATGTTTTAGGGGGATCCCTTCACCCTGATCTTTTATATCGATGTATATACTATTTGATTGACTATATACATGGATAGTCACAATGGTGTTTGCCGGAGAATATCTTAAGGCGTTATCAATAATATTAAACAGGGCCTGTTCTATTAGTGCACGGCTGACCGGCACAGTAGGAGATTCAGTGCTGGTAATTTTTACTCGTTCAGGCTCATGACACCGAGAGACAGAAACATTGATAACATCGATGATGTTTTCAGCGTTTTTATTGATCACTAAGCTACCGTGTTGCAATTTAGTTGCTTGCAGCAAGTTCTCTATGTAGTGATGTAGGCGGTGGCTTTCTTGCGTCGCGCTATCGAGTAGCTCATTTCTTTCTGTATGCGACAGTTTATTCATATACGCTTGCAACGTTGTCAAGGTACCAATAATTGTCGCTAACGGGGTACGTAAGTCGTGTGAAACGGAGAGTAAGATGCTATTTCTTAATCGGGTTTGCTCTAATTCATCACGTTGTTGGCGGTAAAAGTGTGCTATGTAACTTGTCACGCCAGCGACCAACATAAATACCACCAAATTAATGACGTCAGTGACGTCGCTCATTTGTAAAGAAAAGCGCGGGGCGGTGAAAAGAAAATTAAAGCTCAGTGCTGCCACTAAAGATATCGGCACAGCCAGAGAGGGGCCGGATTGCAGGGCAACAATGGCCACGGCGAGTTGAAGAAGCAGTAATACGGCAATCGTCACTGGGAAGAAGGCATTCAATCCCCAGCAAAGTAGGAGAGTGACGCCGAGCATACTAAAAGATGCCCACACAGGGTATCGACGAAGAGACTGTAACATTCTCGAAGCTCACACCATTCACGAAGGCCCGTAATGTATCAAAAACGTCGCCATTCGCCGCGTAAAAAAAGCGTAAAGTCTATTCGAGTGATGGCAAAGAGGTAGAATTTTTCGACGAAACCACGCTCTTTTTAATTAATCATTATTTACCAGTGCCCAGATTGACATATGGAACTCCATATATATGATATGCCATATGTATGCAAAGTAGACTATAGCGATGTGTGACACCCTAACATTTTATAAAGCCTTATCTGAGCCCACTCGGCTGATCTCTCTATTGCTGCTCTCACAGCATGGTGAGTTATGTGTATGTGATCTGATGGAGGCGTTAGCCCTGAGTCAACCCAAGATTTCTCGACATTTGGCCGAGCTACGCAAGCATCAGTTAGTCGTCGGAGAGCGTCGTGGTAAGTGGGTCTATTACCAATTACACCCAACCTTACCTGAGTGGATGCGCGGTGTTTTGCGCACCACAGCCATCAATAACCCCTCGCTTCTGAGCTCTGTCACGCCTGTAATGCAGGGCAATACGGCTTGTGGACATCATTAATAGGTAGCGTGTCCCATCAGCAACACGAGTGATTCAACGTCAGCAATAACCAAGGATTTGTCTTATGTCTCAATCTGAAACCTGTGCACCGTCGGCCGCGCAAAAAATGGGATGGCTCGATCGGTATTTAACCGTGTGGATTTTTCTCGCCATGGCCATTGGGGTCAGTGTGGGATGGCTTTTTCCCGACGTTGCGACCATCAGTGAACGCTTATCGGTCGGGAGCACCAATGTACCGCTGGCGATTGGCTTGATTTTCATGATGTACCCGCCACTGGCAAAGGTAAATTATCGTTTACTAGGCTCGGTCACGCGCGATAAAAAAGCCATTACGCTGTCGCTGATCATGAACTGGGTGGTGGGTCCTATTCTGATGTTCACACTGGCGGTGCTGTTTTTACGTGATGAGCCAGGGTATATGGCGGGAGTGATATTAATTGGCCTTGCACGCTGTATTGCCATGGTCTTGGTGTGGAACGACATCAGTGGTGGCAATAAAGAGTATGGCGCGGCCCTAGTGGCCCTGAATAGCTTATTTCAGATCCTGACCTACAGTGTGATGGCATGGCTATTTATCACCGTTTTACCTCCTATGCTGGGGTTACAAAGCTATGTGGTGGATGTGACCATGGGGGACATCGCGCAAAGTGTGCTGATTTATCTGGGTATCCCTTTTTTGGCGGGCTATCTATCACGTACCGTGCTGGTCGCTAAAAAAGGTGAACAATGGTACGAAGACGTCTTTTTGCCACGTATTTCCCCGATAACGTTAATCGCTTTGTTGGCGACCATTGTGTTGATGTTTAGCCTAAAAGGGGAGGCGATTATTGCGTTGCCGCTTGACGTGTTACGTATCGCCGTACCGCTGGTAACTTACTTTGTGTTGATGTTCTTTATTAGCTTCTTTGTGGGTAAAAAACTGGGGATCCCCTATGACCGCAACGCATCAATTGCGTTTACCTCATCCGGTAATAACTTTGAACTGGCGATTGCGGTGGCGATTGCGGTATTCGGCATTCACTCTGATCAAGCCTTTGCAGGAGTGATTGGGCCGCTGGTGGAAGTACCGGTGTTGATTGCCTTAGTGAATGTAGCGCTAAGAATGAAACGGCGCTATGACTAGTCAGTTGTCTTCAACGTCTACGACGCCATGCTTGCTTGAAGCATGGCGTGATTATGAGTCGTTGCTCTATCGCTGGCTGATTAAACAAACGCATGATGACGTGTTGAGTGCGGATGTATTACAGGAAACCTTCCTCAAGGCATTGCAACAAAATGAGCAATTTTGCGCGGTGCAACAGCCGCGCGCCTGGTTGTATCGCACCGCCCATCATCTGTTGATCGACAGATATAGAAAACAAAGTAAAACATTACTTGTTGCGGATCCTGAACCACTTCCCGAGAGCTACGATGCGCCGCCAGCTATTACTGGACTCATGGCGTGTTTACCCAAAGCGTTGCGGCGCTTACCAGACGATCAACGTGATGTGATAGAGCAATGTGATCTCGGCGGCGTCACTCAGCGTGATTATGCCGATGCTCATCAACTTTCACTGCCAGCTGTTAAATCACGTATTCAGCGTGCGCGACAGCACTTACGTGAGATACTGCTGGTACAGTGTAATATTCAGTTTGATGATCACAATCGGGTATGTTGCCACTTGCGAGATTCAGACTGATTTTTTTTTGCATCCTTTTTAGCCCGTGTCCGTCTTATCCATAACGAGCGCTGATGACCTTCAAACCACCGGCGCGCTAACAAGCGATAAGAGGACGCATTATGTTTGAAGTCTTTACCTATTTTGCCGATTGGCTCGTTTATCAACTCATTGGGCTATCACCAGATACTCGACTGGGTGAGGCGATTCACTTTTTTATTGAAGACACCACCAAAATCCTCGCTCTATTGATCGTGATGATTTATCTCATTGCGCTTTTGCGCGCGTCGCTCAATGTTGAGCGCGTCCGTGACTATTTAGCCGGTAAAAAGCGTTTCTTCGGTTATGCCTCGGGAAGCTTTTTCGGCGCCATAACACCCTTTTGTTCATGTTCGAGCATTCCTGTTTTTCTTGGCTTTACCTCCGCAGGGATCCCGCTTGGCATCACTATGGCCTTTTTAATTACTTCACCATTAATTAACGAAGTGGCCATCTTGCTTTTATTTAGTCTTCTGGGATGGGAGTTTACGCTTGCATATGTCGCATTGGGGATCACTATTGGCATCGTTAGTGGCTGTTTTTTAGATGCCATCGGCGCGCAGCGCTGGTTACAGCCATTTGCGGCTAATGCGATGGAAAAGGCGCAAGCAAAACCTGACACTTCGACGCATACTCAGCCCTCTAACACATCGGAGATAACGCTGAATGCTCGCCATCAATTTGCTAAGCAAGAAATGAAAGGCATTGTTAGCCGCATTTGGAAATGGGTGTTTATTGGTGTGGGCATTGGTGCCGCATTGCATGGCTTTGTGCCTGATGGCTGGATCGAATCCCATTTAGGGGCCGGACAATGGTGGTCGGTACCTGCCTCTGTCTTTATCGGGATCCCACTGTACTCGAATGCGACAGGCGTTATCCCAATCATGGAAAGCTTACTACGCAACGGCTTGCCGCTGGGAACGACCCTGGCGTTTTGTATGAGCACTGTTGCGGCCAGTGTCCCTGAGTTTGTGATGTTAAAGCAGGTGATGCAGTGGCGCTTACTCGCGATCCTGTTTGCTCTTTTACTGACCGGGTTCACGGTTACAGGATGGGTATTTAATTTACCTTTTTGGCAATTTTAGGAGAAAACAATGAAACAATTTAAAGTTCTTGGATCAGGCTGTGCCAATTGCACCCATACAGCGGAAAAGATCGAAGCGATTGCGGCAGACCAGAGCGTCGACGTTTCAGTTGAAAAAATCACCGATCTTGAAACCATGATGGCTTATAGCGTGATGTCGACACCGGCGGTAGTGATGGATGAGCAAGTCATACACGCAGGTGGTGTACCCAGTGACGATACCATTAAACAATGGCTTATCTAGTCAATGGAAGACTAACGCGTTTTAAGGTACTCAAGCAGTCTAATGGGCTGCTTTTTATTGATCCACAAAAACTGTGAAGTTTTTATGACAGTTTTCCTCGGTGCTTGCATTTCTGCGCGTGAATTATAATATACGTATATCCATATGTTCATTTAATAAAGCGTAATGAGAGAGCCTATGTTGCCTCACCAGTTTTTCAAATTGTTAGCGGATGAAACGCGCGTGCGGTGTTTGCTGCTCATTGCTCGTGAAGGGCAGTTATGTGTGTGCGAGCTCACCGAAGCGCTGGATACCTCACAGCCTAAGATCTCACGCCACTTGGCACAACTGCGGGCCAGTGGGGTGTTGGTTGATACGCGCCAAGGGCAATGGGTGTTTTATCGCTTAGCCGCTGATTTACCGGGCTGGATGCGCAAACAAATTCAGGGCTTAGTTGATTCCAACTGCCTAAAAGACACTTATCAAGAAGATATCACGCGGCTTGCCAAGATGGCGTCACGCCCCACCTGCTGCGTGTAAAGGAGAGAGTAATGACAATTAAAGTCGGGATTAATGGATTTGGTCGAATTGGTCGTTTGGCATTACGGGCTGCATTTGATTGGCCAGAGCTCGAGTTTGTGCACATTAACGATGTGGCCGGTGATACCGAAACGCTGGCGCATTTGCTGGAGTTTGATTCGGTACAAGGGCGTTGGCATCACGCGGTGAGTGCGGAAGGCAATCGCGTGCAGATTAACGGCCAAACATTAACGACAAGCCAAGAGAAAGCGATTGATGCAGTCGATTGGTCAGGTTGTGATGTGGTGATTGAGGCAACCGGAAAACACCGTGACGCGGATTTGCTACAACAATACTTGGACCAAGGCGTGAAGCGCGTAGTGGTCTCTGCACCGGTCAAAGATGAGCGTGTGGCGAATATCGTGGTGGGGGTTAATGACGCGATTTTTGATCCGAGCAAACATCGAATTGTTACTGCGGCGTCGTGCACCACGAACTGCCTGGCACCGATTGTGAAAGTGATCCATGAAAAACTGGGAATTGCGCAGTCAACCTTCACCACCATTCATGATTTAACCAATACCCAAACGATTTTAGATGCGCCGCACAAAGATTTACGTCGCGCCCGTGCGTGTGGCATGAGCTTGATCCCGACCACCACAGGATCAGCAACGGCCATTGTGGAAATTTTCCCGGATCTAAAAGGCAAGATTAATGGCCATGCAGTGCGTGTCCCGCTCGCCAATGCGTCACTGACGGATGTGATTTTTGATGTGGAAACCGATACCACCGCCGACGAGGTGAATGCACTGTTGCAACAGGCCGCGGACGGCGAGCTTAAAGGCATTCTTGGCTTTGAGGCGCGTCCTTTAGTCTCGATTGATTATCGTGGCGATCAGCGCTCTACCATTGTCGATGGGCTGTCCACTATGGTGGTGGGTAAGCGTATGGTCAAAATCTATGCGTGGTATGACAACGAAATGGGGTATGCCACGCGCACCGCTGAGTTGGTGCGCAACGTCGGTCTTATCGATCAGTAAGTGATGCTTGTTAACGGTGGCGGTGCATACAGTGCATCGCCTTTATTTACCGCTTTTATCAAACCTAAATAGACGGCCACTATGTTTGCTCAATTAAGCCAATCTGTGCGCCAGTACATGCTGGTTACCTTTAACTATTGGAACTTCACCATCACCGACGGCGCATTGCGCATGTTGGTGGTGCTGTACTTTTATGACTTAGGCTACGGCACCTTAGAAATTGCCTCGCTGTTTTTGTTTTACGAATTCTTTGGGGTAGTGACCAATCTTGTCGGCGGCTGGTTAGGGGCTCGATTAGGGCTTAACCGCACCATGAATATTGGCCTAGGCATGCAAATTGTGGCGCTTACTATGCTGGCGGTACCCGCGGCGTGGCTCACCATCCCTTGGGTGATGGCGGCACAAGCGCTATCTGGGATTGCGAAAGATCTCAATAAAATGAGTGCGAAAAGTGCGATCAAAACCCTGGTGCCCGATAATGCACAGGGTGCGCTGTTTAAGTGGATTGCGATCCTCACCGGCTCTAAGAACGCGCTCAAAGGGGCAGGCTTTTTTGTCGGTGGCGCACTGCTGTCTTTCATTGGCTTTCAATACGCGGTGGCAGCCATGGCCGGTGTGCTGACTGTGGTCTTTATTGGCAGTGTGGTGTCACTAAAAGCGGATTTAGGTAAAGCCAAAAGTAAGCCTAAGTTTTCAGAAATATTTTCCAAGTCGCGCAGCGTCAATATCCTCTCAGCGGCACGCATGTTTCTCTTTGGTGCGCGAGACGTGTGGTTTGTCGTCGCCTTACCGATTTATTTGGGCAACACATTCGGTTGGAGCCATAGTATGGTCGGTGGCTTTCTTGCGCTGTGGGTGATTGCCTATGGTGTGGTGCAAGGGATTGCCCCAAAAATTACTGGGCGTCAAGCAGGGCACTCACCGGGTGGTAAAGCGGCGCTGGGGTGGGCGCTTGGGCTTACTGTGGTGACCGGCGTCATTGCTTACGCAATTGGCGAGCAATGGCACCCACAAGCGGTCATCATTGTCGGATTAATGCTGTTTGGCGTTATCTTTGCGGTTAACTCGTCGCTGCATTCTTACTTGATTGTGAGCTATGCCAAAGGCGATGGCGTATCGTTGGACGTGGGCTTTTACTATATGGCCAACGCGATGGGGCGATTAATTGGCACGGTGTTGTCGGGCTGGGTTTTCCAAGTATGGGGGTTAGCGGCCTGTTTGTGGGTCTCGTTCGTCTTCTTGTTCATTACGACGGTGATTTCGCTGTGGCTACCTAGATCGCACGTCTCGGTGGCTCAAACCTAAACAATAAGGGCAAGAGAATACACTTGCCCTTGTTCCAAGCTATATTTACTCATTGATCATGTTGCTGATCTTCTTTTGCAGTTCTTTATCTTCACGCGCTTGACGAAAGACATTGTTATATTCTTCAATGGATAGGCCTGTTGCCTCAATGGCTTGCGCCATTTCTTTCTGCGTCTCCGCCATTAGTGCTTTAGCTTGCTCTTCATCACTGATGCTCTCGAGCTTACTTTGATAGTCTTTAGATATTGAAACAACCTGTTCAGCCGCTTCAGCGTAGCTGCTCACCACTTGGTCAGTCAGCTGATCTGCCGACATTTCGGTTGTCTCATTGGCAGCGAAACTTGGCAGACTGGCTGCAACAACAAACGCAAAAGATAGGGTCGCTAATAAACGTTTCATCAATTTTCTCCTTTTATTCATCGCTATTCACAGTAGAGGACATGGTGAGTGAAGGTCAAACGCGAAAAAGGCGATTAAGAAAGTTCTAACAAAATCATGACATTCTCAATGTCGGAGCCATTGCTCAGCTTTTTCGAATAACTCCAACAATCGGGTCTGCCGACATTTCTATTGTTGCTTCATATACTGCACATAGAAAGAAAGGAGGACCTATGGGAAAACTGATTGACGGTATTTGGCACGATGTGTGGTATGACACCAAAGCATCAGGCGGGCGCTTTGTTCGTGAAGATGCTGGATTCCGACATTGGATAACCGCGAGCGGTGAAGCCGGCCCAAGCGGGGATGCTGGCTTTAAAGCAGCGTCCGATCGTTATCATCTCTATGTATCTCTCGCTTGCCCGTGGGCACATCGCACCTTGATTATGCGTCATTTGAAAGGGCTTGAGCCTCACATTGATGTCACTGTCGTTGCGCCCGAAATGTTGGAGTATGGCTGGACGTTTTCCGAGCCCGAGCCTTTATACGGGTTTGAGTACGCTCACCAGCTTTACACGCAAGCCAAACCTGACTATACCGGCCGGGTCACTGTGCCGATTTTGTGGGATAAGAAAACCCAGACCATTGTCAGTAATGAATCGGCCGATATCATTCGGATGTTTAATTCGGCCTTTAATGCCATTACGGGGAATGATGACGATTATTACCCAGAAAACCTGCGTGCAGCGGTAGATCAGTGGAATGAATTTGTTTATCCGAACGTGAACAACGGCGTGTATAAATGTGGCTTTGCCACCGAACAAGCGGCTTATGAAGACGCCTTTGATCAGCTATTCAGTGCATTGACGGTATTGGACGATCATCTGAGTCGCAACCGCTATCTGGCTGGGAATCAGATCACAGAAGCAGACTGGCGATTATTTACCACTTTAATCCGCTTTGATCCTGTGTACGTGGGTCACTTTAAATGTAACAAACAACGTATCGCCGACTACTGCAATTTGTTCTGCTATATGAAAGAGTTATTTCAAGTGCCAGGCGTGGCAGGAACGGTCGATATGCACCATACCAAAACCCATTACTACTACAGCCACGGCAACATTAATCCGACGCGCATTGTGCCTAAAGGGCCAGAGCAAGATTTGTGGTCGCCGCATGGGCGGGCGGCCTTGACTGGATAACGAATAGAATGTGTTGTTTCGCACAACGAACAAGGGCCAGCAAATGCTGGCCCTTTAAAAATGGTGGTGGAGGAAGGATTCGAACCTTCGAAGGCTGAGCCGTCAGATTTACAGTCTGATCCCTTTGACCGCTCGGGAACTCCACCACGGAGTCTTGCTTTATAAAATGGTGGTGGAGGAAGGATTCGAACCTTCGAAGGCTGAGCCGTCAGATTTACAGTCTGATCCCTTTGACCGCTCGGGAACTCCACCACGGAGTCTTGCTTTGTAAAATTGGTGGTGGAGGAAGGATTCGAACCTTCGAAGGCTGAGCCGTCAGATTTACAGTCTGATCCCTTTGACCGCTCGGGAACTCCACCACGCGATTGAGGCGAATCTTACCAAACCGATTGGAGCTGTAAAGGGTTTTCTTAATCTCAGAATGCGGTTGGTGTTTTTTTCAACGTCTTGCGTCCAAAATCAGCGATAAGCGTTGTTTTTATCGCTTTTTGAAACCTGCCTGAGTTTTCACAGTCTGAATGCTATGTAGCTAAATCTCGAATTTGGATGTAATAACGATAAAAAACAACGCCTTTACAATTCTTTAAGGACAAAAAAAAAGTAGATCAGTACACTGGTGCTATTCAAATAATAAGGTGTCATGCAATGAAAAAATGGATGCTATTGGGCGTCGCTGTGTTGGCGGGGATCGCGTACTGGCAGTTTGGTGACTCGGCGCCATCGACCGACGAGACATCTGCGCCACCACCAGGCGCTCGCTCTGTGGATGTGATGACCGCGCCGGTAGAAACCCAGTCTGTTTCACCGTCTCTGTCGTTAGTGGGAAACGTCAAAGCTTATCAACAGATCAGTATTGAATCGGAAGTGTCGGCACGGATTGAAACCGTCCATGTGCAGCCGGGGGAAACGGTTGAAAAGGGCGCACCTTTGGTGACATTTAACCGTGCTAAAGCCCAAGCGGCTGTGTTGGAAGCGTCGGCCTATCTGAATGATGAAATGCGTAAACTTAAAGAATACAACAAGCTGGCGCAGCGCGGAGCATTGACGCAAACCGAGTTGGAAGCACAACAAGCCAGCGTCAACATTGCCAAAGCCCGTTTGCAGTCGGCGCAATCTGATTTAGATGATCATCGCCTAACCGCGCCATTTTCCGGGCGTATCGGTTTGTTTGATCTTAGCGTCGGTCAGCGTGTGGACATCGGTGAAACCTTGTTCAGTCTCGATAATCTGTCGCGTATGAATCTGGATATTCAAGTCCCAGAGCAGTATTTCAGCCGCTTATATCCTGATATGCCAGTGGTAGTGACCTCCCAAGCTTGGCCGGACAAAACGTTCAATGGTGAGATTCGGGTCGTGGACTCTCGTATCAATCAAGACGCGTTATCTGTTGGTGTCCGGGTCGCGTTGGATAACCCTGAAAGCCAACTGCAACCTGGTATGCTGATGGAAGCAAAATTGGCCTTACCACAACAGCAAGCGGTGATTGTCCCGGTGCAAGCGCTGCAGTATTCCGGCACCCGTCGCTATGTGTTTCGTGTTGATGATGAAGGTATCGCCCATCGTACCGAAATTACCCTCGGTGCACGCATTGATAACCAAGTGGTAGTGAGTAAAGGACTTGAACCGGGGCAAAACATCGTCATACAAGGCTTGGTGAACATGCGCGATGGCGCACAAGTATCAGTGTTAAATGCAGAAGCGCCTAAACATCAAGCTGATGATCAAAGCCGTGTCGATGAGACCGCATCTGAGACGGAGGCCAGCTAATGTGGTTATCTGATGTGTCGGTGAAGCGGCCGGTGATGGCGGTGGTTTTGAGTTTACTGCTATGTGTGTTTGGTGCTGTGTCTTTTTCGACGCTCTCTGTGCGTGAGATGCCGGATATTGATAGCCCTGTGGTGAGTATTTACACCGGATATTCGGGCGCGTCGGCAAGCATTATGGAAAGCCAAGTCACACAGTTGATTGAAGATGAGCTGTCCGGGATCAGCGGTATTGATGAAATTACGTCAGTCAGTCGTAATGGCTCATCGCGTATCACGGTGGAATTTAACCTCGATCACCCACTGACTGAAGGCGTGAGTGATGTGCGCGATGCGGTGGCGCGTGCGCAAGGTGGACTGCCCGATGATGCCAATGATCCGATTGTGTATAAAGATAACGGCACCGGTGAGGCCGCGATATACATTAATCTTGCCTCATCGGAAATGGATCGCAACCAGCTCACCGAATACGCCCAGCGCACCCTGGAAGATAGATTCAGTTTGATCTCCGGCGTAAGCTCGGTCGATTTATACGGTGCGCTGTATAAAGTGATGTATGTGAAACTGGATCCGACGCAGATGGCAGGACATGGCGTCACGACCCAAGATATTCTCGATGCATTGCGGGAGGAAAACCTAGAAAGCCCGGGCGGGGAAATCCGCAATGACGTGATGACCATGCCGGTGCGTAGCGATCGTTTGTATCGTGATGCGGAAGATTTTAAACAGCTGGTGATACGAACCACAGCCGATGGCACCGCGATTTATTTGTCGGACGTGGCGGACGTGGCGATTGGTTCACGCAATGAAGATGCGACCTATAAAAACAATGGTATCAACAACTTGAGTTTGGCCTTGATCCCACAATCCGATGCCAATCCACTTGATATCTCTGATCGTGCCCATAAGCTCGTGGATGATATGCAGGCGTTTCTCCCTGAAGGCATGCGTCTGTGGGTCGATTATGACACCACCATATTTATCGAGCGATCGATAGAGGAAGTGTACAGCACGCTCTTTATTACTGGTGCGTTGGTGGTGCTGGTATTGTATATCTTTATCGGCCAAGCGCGTGCAACACTGATTCCCGCGGTGACCGTGCCTGTGTCATTGATTTCGGCCTTTATCGTTGCCTCAGCATTGGGGTTCTCGATTAATCTTCTTACCTTAATGGCGCTGATCTTAGCGATTGGGTTAGTGGTGGATGATGCCATCGTGGTGGTCGAAAATATCTTCCATCATTTACAGCAAGGCGATAAACCCTTGGTGGCCGCGTACCGCGGGGCGCGAGAAGTTGGTTTTGCGGTGATTGCGACCACGGCGGTGCTGGTGATGGTGTTCTTACCCATTACCTATATGGACGGCATGATAGGCAAGCTATTCACAGAATTTGCGGTGATGCTGGCCGTGACCGTGTTGTGTTCATCCTTGATTGCCCTGACGCTGACGCCCGTGCTGGGCAGTAAGTTACTGCGCTTAAATGTTTCATCCAGTCCGGTCAACCGCATTGTGACACGTGGGTTTGAGCGGCTTGAAAGCTATTATCGGCGCGCTTTAGTGCAGGTGCTGCGCTGGCGTTGGATGGCCCCAGTAGTAATCCTACTTTGCCTTGGTGGCAGTGGGGCGTTAATGCAATCTTTACCGTCTCAGTTGGTGCCGCAAGAAGACCGTGGTGTACTGTTAGCCTTTGTGAAAGGCGCTGAAGGGACGGCTTATAACCGCATGGTGGGCAACATTGAGCAAATTGAACAGCGCTTAATGCCACTGGTGGAAGCGGGCACCTTGAGTTCGGTGAGCTTGCAGACGCCCGCGTTTGGTGGTCGTGCCGGCGATCAAACCGGCTTTGTGATCATGCTTTTACCGGATTGGGATGAGCGCGACCGTTCAGCACAAGCCATTCTCGGGGAAGTGCGTCAGGTACTGAATGGCGTGCCAGATGTGCAAGTCTTCCCATTTGCCCCTGGTTTTGGCGGTCGAAGCTCTGAGCCGGTACAATTTGTACTCAGCGGCCCAGACTACCCTGAGTTGCATCGCTGGGCTGAGACCTTGGGTGAAATGAGTCGTGATGCGGGCATGATTGATAGCCCAGACTATGACTACAGCCAAAATACGCCTGAGCTAGTCGTCAAAGTAGACCGCCGTCGTGCGTCTGAACTTGGCATTTCGGTACGGGACGTCTCCGACACCTTGGAAGTCATGTTAGGTGGTCGCGCGCAGACCAGCTATGTGGATCGCGGTGAAGAATATGATGTGTATGTCCGTGGCGATGAAAATGCGTTTAGCAGCAAGAGCGATCTGAGTCGTATCTATATGCGCAGTCGTAGTGGTCAATTGGTCTCGCTGGATGCGGTAACCACGGTGGAAGAAACCGCCTCTGCGCAGCGTCTAAGCCATACCAACAAGCAAAAATCGATCACCTTATCGGCGCACTTAGGTGAGGATGTGACGCTCGGCCAAGCACTCGATTATCTCGACTCCGCGGCGGCCGAGACGCTGCCAGCTGATATCTCGGTGGGCTACTCGGGCGAGTCGAAAGATTTTCGGGACAACCAAACCAGTGTGCTGGTGGTGTTTGGTTTAGCCCTCTTGGTATCGTACTTGGTGTTAGCGGCGCAATTTGAAAGCTTTATCAACCCCTTGGTAGTGATGTTGACGGTGCCCATGGGGATGCTAGGTGGCTTTTTAGGTTTGTGGCTGACCAACCAAGGGATCAATATCTATAGCCAAATTGGTTTGATCATGCTGATTGGGATGGTGACGAAAAACGGTATCTTAATCGTGGAGTTTGCCAACCAATTGCGTGATCGTGGTATTGCATTTGAAAAAGCGATTATCGATGCGTCAGTCCGTCGCTTGCGACCGATTTTGATGACGGCGTTTACCACCTTGGCAGGGATGATCCCGCTGATCCTGTCAACCGGGGCGGGGGCAGAGAGTCGTATCGCGGTTGGGACGGTGATCTTCACCGGCATGGCCTTTGCGACCTTTGTCACCTTGCTGGTGATCCCAGCGATGTATCGCTTGCTCTCGGTACATACCCATTCGCCTGAGTATGTGGCGCAGCAATTAGATAAAGCGTTGGCAGTGGAAACCGTGCATCGGACCAGTCATGGTGAGTTTGATACCCATCCGCATGATGAGCCGCGTAAATAGCCGCTGTTGTATGCTCGATACAAAAACCGCCTCGCGATGAGGCGGTTTTTTATTTCTTGTTGCTACCAAGGATGCTCGTTGTTACGCGTTTTCGGCTTGTTTGCATTGCAGTGCGGCTTGTACGTCCGTTTGATTGGCGAGGTAGTCATCTAAGCCACGCTGACGCAAGTGGCAGGCTGGACATTCACCACAGCCAGTGCCTTTAATCCCGTTATAACAGGTTAGGGTGTGGTCGCGCACAAAATCGAGGGCGTGATACTGGTCGGCCAGTGCCCAGGTCTCGGCTTTATTCAGCCACATCAGCGGCGTCACTAATGCGAGTTGTCTATCCATGCCTTGCTCAAGGGCTTGCTGCATTGATTGAATAAAATCGTTGCGACAATCTGGGTAGCCAGAAAAGTCGGTTTCGCAGACACCGGTGATCACTGCCTCAGCGCCAATTTGATAGGCGTAGATGCCGGCCAAAGTCAAAAACAAGATATTCCGTCCCGGCACAAAAGAATTGGGCAGGCCGTTTTCGTTCAGCGCGTTAGAAACGGGAATGTTGTCGCGTGTGAGCGAGCTAATCGCTAATTCGTTGAGCAAGCCAACATCTAATACCTTGTGCGCACTGACTTTGCGGTTTGCAGCAATCTCACGGGCAACGTCAATTTCTTGCTTGTGACGCTGGTTATAGTCGAAAGTGAGGCAATGCACTTCGTCGTACTCTGCCTGCGCTTGAATCAAACAGGTGGTTGAGTCCTGTCCTCCGCTAAATACCACAACGGCTTTTTTCATCGGTTTGTCCTCTGGCGGTGCTACTTACCCAGTGTTACACAGAGCACGGATGGTACCCCTGTGTGGTATCGACAGCAAGCCAGACGCGATGATGTAATCCGTTAGTCAGCACGCAATTTGTACCCTCTTTGTTTGCTAAGCTACGCCTTGATAATTGATTTATAAAGGACATTCACAAGTCATGGACGGACTTGAACCGAAAACTATCCCCTGCCTGTGCCGCACGCCTATCTCGGGTATTTTTGTCAGAGTATGTCACCCTGATCACATCGACGCTGCCTTGGTGCGAGAAAGTAAAGACAGACCGAGCGGTCGGTATAATCGTCAGGGTGAAAGCGCGCTGTATTTGACTGAGAGTGCAGAGAGTGTGCGCGTGGCCATGCAAAAGTACGCCAGCCAGATCACGACGCCACGCGTGCTCGTGCGGTATCAGGTTGACCTCTGTGAGCTGGTGGATTTGCGTCATCCTGAACTTCTGTAATACAAAGCCTTATCCAGCGTTGATTGGCAAGCCGCCTTAGCAAATGGCGAAGCACCATCCAGTTGGTTGGTGGCCGATAAGCTGAGAAGTGGTAATGAAATTGGCTTAATTGACCCGTCGCGAAAAGATCCCAGCACTTGGCATATCACCTTGTTTCGCTGGAACGCCCCAGGCGCGCCGACTGTGACCAGAGTGGGCGAGCCTGAAGAGATTAGTTTGAAATGACGGTCGCTGATAAGGCGAATCAAAAAAAACTTTTTCAGTGATACTTAAGTGCTACAATACTGATACTTTAATACCACTATTCGGGCGAGCGATGAAAGTAGAACTTGTGACCACACTGAAGCGTCAGGCAACCAAAATTTTGTCTGAATTGAAGGCGAATAAAGAGCCTGTTTTGATCACCGAACATGGTAAGCCTTCAGCGTACTTATTAAGTGTGGATGATTACGAATTAATGCAGAGTCGTCTTGCTATCTTAGAAGGGATCGCGCGTGGCGAGCGCGCAATTACCGAAGAGAAGCTCTTGAGTCACCATGATGCCAAGGAACAAATGTCCAAATGGCTCAAATAGTTTGGACTGAGCCTGCGCTGGCGGATCTGAATGACGTTGCTGAATATATTGCTCTGGACAATCTGGTTGCAGCGAAAGCGCTAGTGCAAGCGGCCTTTACCGCAGTGGAGCGGTTAGTGCTTTTTCCTGATTCTGGTCGGGTGCCACCTGAACTACCGCACTTGAATTACCGAGAGGTAGTGGTGAACCCTTGTCGTATTTTCTATAAACAAGAAGAAGACACGGTGTTTATCTTATTCGTTATGCGTTCAGAGCAGGATCTACGTAAGTTCTTACTATCGCGTTAAATTTGTCATTACACTTAAAAGTTCTCTATTGATTACTGACTGCGCGTCACGTCAGGCAACGYGCAGTGCTCGTCTCTATGCTTACTATTTCGCCACAAAGGCTTTTAACCCTTCGAGCGTTTCGGCTGGGATAGGACAGCTTTTACCGGTTTTAAAATCGCAATAGACAATCAAAGCCTCGCCTTCGGCCACACAGCGTTCTTGATTGTGACTGTAGATTTCATACTTCATCGCATAGCGCTTTTCTTGAATATCCTCCACCCAAGCCACGGTGGTGATGGTATCTGGATACACCAAAGGGGCGCGATAATCGCAGCGCGTCGAGCCAACCACCGGGCCAACATGCAGTCGTTTAGCTAGCTCGAACACTTCCAGTTTTTCAAGCATCACCACGCGCACATCTTCAAAATAGCGAAAGTACACGGTGTTATTGATGTGTTGCAGGGCGTCCATGTCGTTCCAAACAATCGCCTGCGTATGAGAGAGTGGGTAGTTTTCTACTGGGATATTTGCCACAAGACAATCCTCCTTTATTGTGTGCCTTGATTGCACACCAAGCACAATGACAAGACAAGCTGGGCAAGTGTAAATACGGAGCTTGGTCTAACAATTGCGTAACAAAATGAATAAAGTGGCAAAGCAGGGAGCAAAGCGTGTGGCTATAATCGACTAATGTGGCAGCAGCCAGATTCTGGTATGATACGCCCCCTTTTTGGCCGTGCTTGGGCGCGGCTTTGTTTACTTTTGCTGTGGATACGACTTTGACTGATACCGCTTTTTCCTCGCTCGCGTTACCTGCTGATTTACTCGATAACTTAGCGACGCTGGGTTACACCGAAATGACACCGATTCAGGCGCAGAGCTTGCCGTCTGTGCTCGATGGTAAAGACATTATTGCTCAAGCAAAGACAGGTTCAGGGAAAACAGCGGCGTTTAGCCTTGGCGTGTTAGCCAAACTGAACGTGAAGCGCTTTCGCGTGCAATCCTTGGTGCTGTGTCCAACCCGTGAGTTGGCCGAGCAAGTCGCTGAGGAGATGCGCAAGTTGGCGCGTGGCCGCCATAATGTCAAAGTACTGACACTGTGTGGCGGGGTATCGATTGGCCCGCAAATTGGCTCACTGGAGCATGGTGCACATATTATTGTCGGCACTCCAGGGCGTGTCGACGATCATTTACGCAAGGGTACATTGCGCCTCGATGATGTTGAAACCTTGGTGTTGGATGAAGCCGATCAGATGCTGGATATGGGCTTCCAAGATACCTTGGATGCTATCATTGCGCGTGTTCCCGCTCATCGCCAAACCTTATTATTCAGCGCCACCTTCCCGCGCTCGATCAATGCTATTGCCCAGCGAGTGCTGAGCCACCCTGTCTCCGTTAAAGTGGATGAGGTGCAAACGCAAAGTACAATCTCGCAACACGTCTATAAAGTTGATGACAACAGGCAGCGTTACCAAGCGTTAAAACTACTGTTATTGCACTTTCAGCCGCAAAGTTGTGTGGTGTTCTGTACGACCAAAGTCCAAACACAACAAGTGTGCGATAACTTAGAAGGTGATGGTTTTAGCGCTGTTGCCTTGCATGGCGATATTGAACAGCGTGGCCGTGAGCGCACTTTGGTAAAATTTGCCAACAAAAGTGCGTCCGTGCTGGTGGCCACTGATGTCGCCGCGCGAGGCTTAGACATTGATGACATGGATATGGTGATCAACTATCAACTCGCCCACGATCCGCAAACTCACGTGCACCGCGTCGGCCGTACCGGTCGCGCTGGCAAAAAAGGGGTGGCGTGTTCGTTGTATAACGATGCTGAGCACTATAAGCTGGCGATGATTGGCGATCAGTATGACCGCGATTTTCTCCCTGAATCTCTGCCGTCGCAGCACTTGCTTGACACTGCGCCTTACCAGCCTGAGATGGCAACCTTGATGATTGACTCAGGTAAAAAACAAAAAGTACGCGCGGGCGATATTTTAGGCGCACTAACCGGTCAAGATAGTATTGACGGTAAACAGGTGGGTAAAATCAATGTGCTCGATAATGTGGCGTTTATTGCAGTGTCGCAATCCTGCGTTAAAGCCGCGTTGCGTAAGCTGAATGATGGAAAAGTGAAAGGCCGCACCATTCGCGCCCGCCGGGTTTGATCTTTACCGTAAGCTATAGATTAGCTTGCTAAGCTGCTAAATTAACCTACTCTATTTCAATCGCTTAATTGAAGAGGTACGCACGACACCGTTTTTCGTGTCGCGCGTATTTACACGGAGTGGAAAATGAAAAAGTATTTTGAGAATTTAGCAAAAGCCTTGCTCGGCCAGCCGTTTGGTAGCCTGAGTTCAGGTGAGAAAAAAGTCATTGAAAGCATTGCCAATAATACGTCTGTCTCTGAAAACGTTAACAAGTCCTTTCACGAAAGTCTGACACCCGGGCAAATGGTGGCGGATAAAATTGCCTCATTTGGTGGTTCTTGGTCGTTTATCGGACTTTTCTTCGCTTTCATTATTGGCTGGATTGTCGTGAATACGGTTTGGTTGGTGGGGGACACTTCTTTTGATCCTTATCCATTTATTTTGCTTAACCTAGGATTGTCCAGTCTGGCGGCTTTCCAAGCGCCTATCATCATGATGTCGCAAAACCGCCAAGCGGCAAAAGATAGGATGGAGCAAAAAGCCACCTACGAAATCAACCTAAAACTCGAGCTCGAGCTAATGCGCCTGCACGACAAGTTTGATGCCCTGCAGGCGCGAATAGATAGAGATACGGACTAGCGTGTTGACACTTTGTTGTGAGTTTTATTAATCGTTTGGCTCAAATGTCGAAGGCGCCATGCAACGGGCGCGCCGGCTACACCGAGTGACAAGATTAATATCGCCCCGGCGCTTGCCCGATCTACACGAAATTTATGTTTCGGTGGTGCCATTGGCGACGATGCCACAAGGCGTTAATATTTAACGTCGATGATTCCATTGGCGACGATGACACAAGCCCCGGGACATTGTTGGATAAGTGCACATTGTCAACGGGTGCCAGTTGCACTGCGCCTGTTACGATTGGTGCCAATTTTGACCCCGATGTCGGATGGCGCGCGGCCCATATCGTGATAATGATTAGCATTGTGCTGGCGCTTATACCGACCTACGCCTGGTTTCTATATCGGTGGTGCCATCGGCGACGATTGCTCGTTCCCACGCTCCTGCGTGGGAATGCATACAATGACAAAATTTATACATTGATGGTGCCATTGGCGTAGGTGACACAAGCCCCGGGACATTGTTGGATAAGTGCACATTGTCAACGGGCGCCTGTCACAATCGGTGCCAAATTTGACATCGAGGTTAATCTTTGGCTTTGATGTCGGATGGCGCGCGGCCCATATCGTGATAATGATTGGCACCGCACTGGCGCTTATACCGACCTACGCCTGATTTATATATCGGTGGTGCCATTGGCGACGATTACACAAGCCCCGGCTCGAGGATGGATATGTGCAAATTGCCAACGGGCGCGCCGGCTGCACCGAGTGACAAGTTTAATATCGTCCCGGCGCTTATGCCGACCTACACCTGATTTGTATACTAATGCGCCTGTTTATCAAACGTCTGTATAGACGATGGCGCGTTACCCCAACAAAGTCTGCAAATCATGGGTCGCTTGGTCGAGTGCGCCAATGTGCTTGCGTACCCAATCAGGGTTGTAATAGGTATCTAGGTAGCGCTCGCCGCTGTCACATAGTAAGGTGACGATAGAGCCTTTCTCGCCGTTGGCGCGCATTTCATTCGCCAGCATCAAGACGCCGTACAGGTTAGTACCCGTGGACGCACCGGCTTTGCGGCCAAGCTGGCTTTCTAGCCAGTGAATGGTGGCGATACTGTGAGTGTCCGGCACTGTGGTCATTCTATCAATCACGCCGGGAATAAAGCTGGGCTCGACACGTGGCCGTCCAATCCCTTCAATCCGACTGCTCTCATTCGTCGTTAAGTTTTTATCGCCGGTGAGGAAGTAATCGTGAAATACCGAGTGCTCAGCATCGGCCACCATCAGTTGAGTGGGTTGGCAGCGATAGCGAATGTAGCGGCCAATGGTCGCCGAGGTACCGCCGGTGCCTGGGCTCATCACAATCCAGCGAGGGATCGGAAAGCGCTCGTACTGCATTTGCTCAAAAATACGGTTGGCAATGTTGTTATTGCTACGCCAGTCCGTTGCTCGCTCGGCATAGGTAAACTGATCCATGTAATGGCCATTGAGCTCTTTAGCAAGGCGGCGAGACTCGGCATAGATTTGGTCTGACCGCTCGACAAAGTGCGCTTCACCGCCATAAAAACGAATTTGCTCAATCTTCTTACACGCAGTGTTTTTGGGCACCACAGCAATAAACCGTAAGCCAAGTAGGCGAGCAAAATACGCTTCGGAAATGGCAGTACTGCCTGATGAGCTTTCAATGATGGTGGTGTGTTCATCAATCCAACCATTACATAAGCCGTACAAAAACAAAGAGCGCGCCAAGCGATGCTTTAGGCTACCGGTTGGATGGGTACTTTCGTCTTTCAGATAGATATCGATATCCGCGAAGCTAGGGAGGTCGAGCTTGATTAAATGGGTATCTGCAGAGCGTTTAAAGTCCGCTTCAATCAGGCGAATCGCGTTACCGACCCAAGTATGGCAAAGAGGTGGGGTTGTCATCATGCGTCTCCGAATACGTGATTAGTACCAGTTTACGCAAAGCGCAGGATAAAAACCTTGCTATTTTTGCTCTATAATGACGCCAAAAGAGAAAATAAAACTCATATAAAACGATTAAAGAGAATATATTTTTATGGTTGTCACATTAGATGAGATAGATCGCACTTTACTCGCGGCGCTGCAGGAAGATGCCAACTGGTCTGTGTCCGCGCTGGCCGAACGGGTGAATTTAACCACGACTCCCTGTTGGAAGCGGCTGAAACGGCTGGAATCACAAGGCGTGATCCGTGGTCGGGTGGCATTGCTTGACCCCGAAACCGTTGGCCTCGCGTTTACCGCCTTCGTCCACATCAAAACTAATGATCACAGTGAGCAGTGGTACAAAACCTTTACGGAGGTGGTGACTGAGTTTCCTGAGGTGATGGAATTCTATCGCATGGCAGGTGAGTATGATTACATGATGAAGGTGCAGGTGGCTGATATGACTCGATTTGATCATTTTTATAAAAAGCTGGTCAATTCTGTGCCAAGTCTGAATAATGTGACATCAACGTTCGCAATGGAAGCACTTAAATACACCACCGCCCTACCGATCGGATAGGTCAGATAAATAATAAAAGGCGGGGAGAATAAGGAGCCCTCATGAAGGTGTTTTGGCAGTTAGGCTGGTTTTTTAAACGTGAATGGCGTCGCTATGTCGGCGCCATGATTATTTTGGTATTTGTCTCTGTCTTCGAGCTGATCCCACCGATGGCCGTGGGCCATGTGGTCGACGGCGTGGTTGCGGGGGATATTTCTACGCAAACACTGTTATGGCTATTAGCGGGCATGCTGGCTATCTGGGGGGTGGTGTATCTGCTGCGCATTGTTTGGCGAGTGTGGCTTTTCGGTGCGGCGGCGGAGCTTGGCTCTGTGCTGCGTAATCGGCTTTATGATCACTTTACTCGCCAATCTCCGCATTTTTTCCGTCGCTATCCGAGTGGCGATATCATGGCGCGCTCCACTAATGATGTGAAAGCGGTGGTGATGACCGCCGGAGAGGGAGTCCTGACCGCGGGTGATTCCATTATCACAGGTGCGGCGGTATTGATTGTGATGGTCAGCCAAATCAGTTGGCAACTGACGATTTTAGCGCTGTTGCCGATGCCGGTGATGGCCTTTTTAGTCAATCGGTTTGGGCGCCGTTTACATCATACCTTCACCGAGTCACAAGCGGCGTTTTCTGAGCTGTCAGAGGTGAGTCAGTCTTCACTGTCTGCGGTTAGAATGGTACGTGCCTTTGGTCTAGAGCAGCACCAAATGAATCAGTTCGACCAGGTTGCGGATCGTACCGGGGAGAAAAACCTCGCCGTAGCGCGGGTCGATGCGCTGTTTTCGCCGGTGATTCAAGGCACCATTGGCGCGTCGTTTTTCTTTACCGTTTCCGGTGGTGGCTATTTGGTTGCTAACGGTGAGATTTCGTTAGGCGATCTGACGGCGTTTACCTTGTACCAAGGTTTGATGATTTGGCCGATGCTCGCGATCGCCTGGCTGTTCAATATTATCGAACGGGGCCGAGCGGCGTGGACCCGTATTGATGCGCTGATGCAAGAGCAGCCAGACATTGTTGGTGGTGACACACCGCTGCCTGACACCATGCAGCCGTTGACGCTGGCCATTGAGCAGTTTAAGTGGCAACCGGATGACAGTTTTGCCCTCAAAGATATCCATGTGATCCTCCCGCCTGGGGCAATGCTGGGGATTGCGGGCCCGGTTGGCAGTGGCAAATCCACCTTGTTACAACTTCTATTGCATCTGACTAAGTTGGAAAAAGGCGATATTCGTTATGGTGATGTATCGATTGCGAACGCTGATTTGTCGTCGTGGCGACAACGTTTTGCGGTGGTGACGCAAACACCGTTTTTGTTCTCGCGCTCGATTGCGGAAAACATCGCCCTCGGTCGCCCCGACGCAACTCAAACGGAGATTGAACACGCGGCCCATTTGGCTTGTATTGACGAGGATATTCGTCAGTTGCCGCAGGGCTATCAAACGGCTGTTGGAGAAAAGGGGATTACTCTGTCCGGTGGTCAAAAGCAGCGCATTTCGATTGCTCGCGCATTATTGGTGGGTGCCGAGTGCTTGATTTTGGATGATGCCTTGTCGGCGGTTGATGGTGACACCGAACATCGGATTTTGCAGAATCTACAACAGCATCAACAAACGCGTACCACGATCGTGATTGCTCACCGCTTATCGGCCTTGGAAAGCGCCGACGAAATCGTGGTGCTTAGTCATGGCCAAATACGCGAGCGCGGTCAGCATCGTCAATTGATTCAACAGCCAGGATGGTATCAAGAAATGCATCAATATCAGCAGCTGGAAGCGGCACTGGATGCCGATGAGGAGCCGCGCAATGACTAAGCGAGAGATTTTATATCGGCTATTAAGCTATATGCGTCGCGATCGTCGCCAGTTTGTGATTGCCGCCATTTTCTTATTGGTAGCCGCGGTGGCGGAAGTGACCGGCCCTTATTTGGTGCAAATCTTTCTTGATAGCTATGTTGCCAAAGACCATTATCCGGCGATGATCATGTGGGCGCTTGCGGTGGGGTACATTGTATCCACTATTGTTTCGGCCGGCTTCCAGTATCAGTACGAGTTACGCTTTAACACTATGGCGGTGGCGATTATTCAGCGGATTCGAAAAACCGTGTTTGCCAACGTTATCAAACAGCCGTTATCCGCGTTTGACTATGTGCCGATGGGGCGGATTGTCTCGCGCTTAACCAATGATACCGAATCCTTGAAAGAGCTGTATGTGTCGGTGCTTTCGACTTTTTTACGCAACATCGCCTTGATTAGCGTGATGCTGGTGGCGATGCTGATGCTCAGTATTGAACTGACGTTAGTCGTGCTGGTGTTATTGCCCTGTGTCATCTTGGTAATGGTACGGTATCAAAAACGCTCAGCGCCCGCTTATCGCCGAGCGCGAGACCGACTTGCTGATATCAACGGGGTGATGAACGAGTCGGTACAGGGTATGAATCTTATCCAATTGATGCAGCAAGAGCAGGCGTTTTCTTCCCGTTTTCAAACGATGACCGCGGATCACTTGGATGCCATGGTCACGATTCAGCGCCTTAACGGGATCTATCTCCGTCCCTTGATTGATTTGCTCTCCGGTGCCGCCTTGCTGTCCTTAGTGGCAATTTTCGGCGTCAGTGGAATGGAAGTGATTGGCGTCGGGGTGCTCTATGCTTTTTTGAGTTACCTGGGTCGAATCACTGAGCCGCTGATTGAGATGATGCAACAATTATCACTGTTGCAGCAGGCGATTTCAGCGGGAGAGCGATTGTTTGAAATGATGGATACGCCGCCTGAGCAATATGGTCATGACAGTACACCGATTCCTGACGGTGCCATTGCACTGCGTGATATATCCTTCTCTTATGATGGCGAAACGCCAGTGTTGTCCGACGTGAATGTAGACGTTCCTGCGGGCGGCTTTCTGGCGTTGGTCGGTCATACGGGGAGCGGTAAATCAACCTTAGCGTCATTACTCATGGGGTTTTATCGCCCAGGAGAAGGCACGTTAACGCTGGGTGGTTTGCCGATTGAAACCTTAAGCCATCAAAGTTTGCGCGAGGGCGTGGCGATGGTGCAACAAGATCCGCACATGTTAACTGGCAGCTTAAAAGAAAATATCGCGCTGGGTCAGTCACTGGACGATGCTGTGATTTGGCATGCATTAGAGCAAGTAGCATTGGCAGAGTACGTGAAAGGCTTACCTGCTGGTTTAGAGACTCCATTGGGCGAGGGGGGGATGACGTTCTCAGCTGGGCAACGTCAGCTATTGGCTCTAGCGCGGGTGTTAGTCCGTCAGCCTAAAATATTGATCCTTGATGAAGCCACCGCCAATATCGATTCCGGTACCGAAGAGCTTGTTCAGCAAGCATTAAATAGGTTACGTCAGCAGATGACAGTGGTAGTGATTGCGCACCGTTTATCGACTATTGCCGAGGCCGATAACATCTTGGTTTTGCATCGCGGCCGCGTGATTGAGCAAGGGCGTCATCAAAGCCTGCTACGCCAGCAAGGGCGTTACTGGCAGATGTACCAGCTTCAGCAAGCCAGCGCTCACTTGGCGGCGCTTGAGGAAGAAGCGCAGGCTTAGTCGTGTCATAGGTAAGAAAATTAAAAAGGGGCTCAGGCCCCTTGTTTGCAGCGAATAGCGTCGCTGAGCGCTAGGAGAGCTTACGCATTAACCCTTCTTGAGTAGCAGAAGCCACTAGGTCACCTTGTTGGTTAAAAAGCTCTCCGCGAACAAATCCACGTGCACCACTGGCGGAGGGGCTTTCAATTGCAAACAACAGCCACTCATCCATTCTAAACGGGCGGTGGAACCACATAGAGTGATCAATAGTAGCCACTTTCATGCCTGGGGTCAGTAATGTTACCCCGTGAGGTTGTAGCGCAGTGACCAAAAACCCCCAATCCGCCGCGTAGCCCAGCAAGTATTGGTGGACATGGTAGTCATCGCCGACTTCACCGTTAGCACGGATCCAGAGATATTGCTTCGCTGGGGCCGGTTCTGGCTTCAGTGGATTGATCACAGTCGCAGGGCGAACTTCTATTGGTTTATCACTGCCAAACGCTTTGACAACATTGGCGGGTAGTTTATGGGCAATATCTGCGACCAGTGATTGCTCCGAGCGCAAAGTTTCCGGAGCGGGTACGTCTGTCGGCATTGAGTTTTGATGCTCGAAACTTTCCTCTTCCTCTTGATATGATGCGGTAAGATAGAAAATCGGTTTGCCGTACTGTACGGCTTTTATTCGTCGAGTACTGAAACTTTTTCCATCTCTGAGTATCTCAACATCATAGATGATCGGTTGTTCCGGGTCGCCTGGACGCAGGAAGTAGCTGTGAAATGAGTGCAAAAAGCGATCGGCTTCGATGGATGTTTTCGCGGCAGAGAGCGCTTGACCAATCACTTGCCCGCCATACACTTGTGGCAGTCCAAGATTCTCACTTTGGCCGCGATATAGGCCGGTGTCTAATCGCTCAAGCTGCAGCAGTTGTAAGAGTTCTGTCAGTGGTTGGCTCATAAGTCCTTGATTCATGCTATGCTTCCATTGTTATTGTTCAAGCTATCATAACCTTAGCGTTTTTGCCGCATTCAAACGCGTTTCGGTGAGGATTCTTTAATGAAGAAACTAACGTTTCTGTTGTTCGCCTTATTTACTGCTCTAGTGTTTACCGCTTGCTCTGGTAATAGCCAACCCAATGATTTAGCGAATATTTCTGGTACTTTGGTCTATCGTGAGCGCCTTGCTTTACCCGAGACTGCCAGTGTCACTGTGCGTTTGGTAGAAATAAAAAAAATGGACTCGCCGGGTAAAGTGATTAGCCGACAGTCTTTTGTGACTGAAGGTCAGCAAGTGCCCCTCCACTTCGCGCTAAATTACGATCCAAGCCAAATTTCTGCTTCTCATGATTATGTGATCACCGCGCAAATTGATGTCAGTGAACGTCCGTTATTTATCACCAATACGGTTAATAAAGTGATCACGGATACGAATCACACCTATGATCCAACCATTACGCTGGTACGATCCGACAACTAGTCGCTACACTGGGAATCATGACCACAGCACAAGGAGTGTGCATGCGGATTTCCTCATTAGTTTGGCCCGCGATCGTGCTAGCGACTGCTATTGCTGCAAGTATCAGTGCCGGCGATGCATTACATGGGCTAGCGATCATGGCGCCTGCGTTGTTTTTCTTCTACCCAGACAAATTGGCGAGTTGGTTATTGCTGTTGGGAATGGCGGCCTTGGCCCTTTCTTTACCGCAGTTACCTGCTTTGCTTGCGGCAAGTACTTTGCTGATCTTGCCAGCGTTATCTTTATGGTTTAATCCTGACCGGCATCCCCATGTTAAGTGGTTACTTGGGGCTGTGATGCTCGCTATTTTCGCAGGGATAATGGCTTTGCAGTCGGAAGCAAAATTAGGCGGGGCTCCCTGGTTTTTGGCTCTTCAACTTGCGGCGTTATGCGGGTTATGGCTATCGATGCAATATTGGCCGGGCTACCAACCACCTCGCCGTGGCGCTTGGCTAGTGCTTCCCATTCTGGCCGCGGCGGTTGGGTGGCCATCCGCGCTGTGGAGCGTGGCAGTGGTTGCGATGATTGGGCTGTTACAGTGGGTGGCGCTTACACCGCGTTTAGCCGCTTCACGTCACCTTGCGATGCACATTTTGCCGTGCGTGCCGTTTTTAGTTATTGCTTGGCGTGTTCCCTATCAATTAACGATGTCGTTACTGGTGGCGTGGGCCACTATGCTGGCGGCTATCTGGGTAGGTGAGTATTTACTCTTGGAAGACTCAGACGATGATTAAGTGATAATTGCTTATAAGATCAACAGTTAATCGGTAAGAAAACGAATCCTCCTTGCATTGCATCCAACCTTGCCACATAATGCCCCGCAGTTAAGCAAGCTTAACGACATATCGATGGAGGCCTCCTTGGTTCTCCCGCAACACTATCTTGTGTACTGGGTCAGGTCCGGAAGGAAGCAGCCCGCGCTTGGGACGTGTGTGCCGGGATGTAGCTGGGGAGGTCTCCGCCCTTTCTGCTCCCCCCTAAAATCAAATGCTTCTCGAACAATACACCATCATTTTCCTGTGAATTCCACCGCCTATTTACACAACAAACTGATATGTGCACAACCAACTGATTTTTTGGGATGATATGAGAGTCTGTCTTCTATTATCGTCTGTTGACACCTGGGTGACACAGCCTGGCATGACTCGACTATGATCATTAAATATACAGGCAGCAGTGGGCCCAATGGAGGCGTGACGTGGTGATAAGGCGAATGTGGGTGGCATGGATAGCTATCTTGGTGAGTAGCCAAGTGATGGCGAGCGATCTACAAACGCAGCTTAAGGGGTTTTACGATGAAGCGTGGCAAGCAGGGACCCTGATGGTCGCTCAGCCGGCTTTAAACGCTTATCCTCAAGCGCTTTTAGTGAGCCAGGCACAATATCCAGATTTTGAACATTTTGATTGGCAAGATCTGAGCGCTCTTTACCAGGTCGTTCAAACCTGCCAACCTAATCCGCACATTGTGGTACCAAGGCTGTTCGTTGCTCAGCGCTTCGAGCTTGCGCTTTGTCGAGAACAGCCCTTACCGGTTGAATGGTTTGAAAAAAATCCTCTGCTTCATCCTGCTGGGGGGAGTTACGCCGAACGTTATTTAAGCCATTACGCAATAAAGACACCACCGCCTGAACTGGTAGAGCGTGTGACTCTCGCCAATAAAAATCACCCTTTGCATGACGCACTGGCCGCGCTTAGTCAGTCAGGGCGTGATGCCTTGCTTAACGGTTACCGTGCCTATTTGGATGGAGACCGTCTGTGGTTAAATGGGGAAGAAGGGTGGAAAGCGTTACCTCGTACACAATGGATGTCGATCGCCGATAATTATCGTTTGAGCCTATCGACCCACTCAACGGGCTGTGACTACCGATATGGTAATATTTGTAATCAGTTACATCCCGCTTATCGAGGCGTCATGATTGCTATTTTGGTGGCTATTTTTGGGGCGCTAGTGCTGGGGTTAGCGCGCAGTGTTTATGATAGGTACCAACAGCGGCGCGAGCGCCAGTTTATCCTCCAGTTACTCACCCATGAACTGCGAACACCCATTGCCAGTTTGGGTCTGACGGTTGAGATGTTGCGCAATCAATTCGATAAGCTGGATGACTGTACGCAAGATGTGTTGTGGCGTTTATTGGCCGACCATCAACGGCTCAACCAACTGACGGAAACCAGCAAGGGATATTTAAGTACCGATAAAAGCGAGCAGTTTAAAACGCAAACAGCCTCGTTATCCGAGTGGTTAGATAACGTGTGTGACTGCTATGACATTGACTACACGTTAAACCAAGATAAGACATTAACATTGCCTTTCTACTGGCTCTCTATTTGTTTGAAAAATCTGATACAAAATGCGCATCAACACGGAGGCAATAAAGTTTGGATCCGAGTACATGTCGGCAAGCGAATTCGAGTGTGTGTCTATGATGATGGCGCTTTTCCTTCATGGTGGCAACGCGTTTGGCGCCGCTGTAAAGCACCAAAGTCTGAGCATAATATGGGGATTGGATTATTTTTAGTCGCGCGGTTAATGCGGCAAATGGGGGGTAAACTTTTGATTAGACGTCATCCTACTTGCTGCATGTTGGAGTTACCCCAATGAGCCATTTGCTATTGATTGAAGATGACACCTTGTTGGGTGAGGGCCTACGTCAATTTTTTGAGAGCTACGGTTTCCAATGTACTTGGTTAGTTGATAGCCACAAGGTAGAGAAGCACTGGTATCACGCCGATCTCGTTATCTTAGACCGGCAACTGACCGACGGTGATAGCTTGATTCAGCTTCCTCACTGGCTTTCCTTAAAAGCGCTCCCTGTTATTGTACTGACCGCGAAAATTGAAGTAGAACAACGAGTTGAAGGGCTCATGGCAGGAGCAAAAGACTATGTGGTTAAACCTTTTTCACATCAAGAGTTGCTCGCGCGAATTTATGCCCAGCTTCGACCTTTGGGCGAGAGCCAGCTTTTGTATGGACCGATCAAGGTTGAGCCGGGATCGCGGAATGTTTATTGGCAGAATGAATCCGTGATGTTGAAACCGAAAGAATTTGACCTGTTATTATTGTTAATACAAAACCCAGGGCGAGTTTTTCATCGTGAAGAATTACTCAACAAGATTTGGGGTTATCAAGCGTTTCCCACCACTCGTACTGTGGATAATCATGTGTTGCGGTTACGACAAAAATTGCCCGATTTAGCAATAGAGACGCATCGAGGAGTGGGCTATCGATTGGTGATGCTATGACACGATGGGGACGCTTGCTGGTTCTCGGATTCGCGATGCTAAGCGTAAAAGTAAACGCTGAGCAAGCCTGGTTTGGTGATACGCCCATGCAACAGACCTACCAGGCATTAGCCGCCGACCGACCTACTGTTGCTTGGCAGGAGCTTATTTTTGCACTATCGCAAGAACAGATTGCTACCCAGCATTGGGCCGCGCTCAAACATGCGATCATCAATCAAACAGATTGTGGTCAACGCCTGACTGAGCCGAATGGAAAGGATATTCCACAAGGGCTTACCATTTCTTTTGTGCGACGCGCAGGAGCATCAAGCCTAGGTTATGAAATCAAACTATCGGCTGAGCATGTATCGCGTGCAACTTTGGTTACGCTCACTGATCCCAATGGTCAGACGGTGATCAGTGAAATATTAGGCGCTCAAACTGGATTTCAAGAAATTGAATCAGGACAACTTTTTACCCAAGTGGATCCAGGTGTTTACGAACTGCGTTTAGGTGGGCAGCACTACAGCTTGGTCGTTTACGGATTACCGCGGCGCCCTTGGGTGAAACTAATCGGCCATCCTGATCAACAATTAACGGTGGATTTGCCCAACACGCCAACCAGTTGCGCGCCGGCAGCCGCTTATTGGCTATGGCTAGATGATGCGTACCGATGGATCGAGCAAACGCCAATTTATGTGACAAGTAGCGCGGAAAACACACCGAGCCCGGTGAAGGTCTCGCTTCCCGTTAAACGTCCCGCTAAATCGGAACACTTGAGCGCGATCGTGACGCATTTTGAGTACCAAGGCGCTATCAAAGTGAATTACGTCGAACGGCTAGCTTTGCCTTTACCAGAAACACCTTACACCGCTGAATCAGTTAACGCCAGGCGAGTTAAATGACGCTAGGCGAGCGATCTATCAAACGTGTTTAAAGGCGAGAGACATAAAAAAATAGCCCGACAAAGCGGGCTATTTTTACGTTATCGAACAGGTGATTAGTTCAAGTATGCGTTGAACATCCACAGTAGTTTTTCTTGTTCGCGGATGTAATCGCTCATTAGTGCTGATGTGCCTTCGTCGTCAGCTTCACCAGCGAGGCTCATAATGTCACGTTGTAGGCTAATTAATACACTAAACCCATCAACAATGGCGCGTAGACCGGCTTGACCGTTCGCCTCTGGTGCATGCTCTTTGATTTCACTGATTTTCAAATATTCACTGAAGCGGTGTTCAGCGGTACCACCAATAGTAAGAATGCGCTCGGCTACTTCATCGATCTTAGTTTGCAGATCGGTATAGATCTCTTCGAATTTTACGTGTAGCTCAAAGAAGTCGCCGCCTTTGATGTTCCAGTGAAAACCACGCACATTGGTGTACAGCACTTGGTAGTTTGCTAATAGCGTATCTAGGCGAGCTGCTAAATCTGCAGCTTTGGTGCTGTCCAATCCGATCAATGCTGATTGTTTACTCATCTAATGCCTCCTTAGTGGCAAAATCAATGTGTTAAATCGTCGCGCTATCGCGAAAATTGAACACTGGAAACTGTGTTGTTTCGATTGATGAAAATAGAATAACGTCCCGAATTAAAAAAGGAAAATGGAGTTAACCTATATACCTGATAGGTTAAGCCTATGATGTGATCGATGTATCGTCATGAACAATAAAATGCTCAGGAAGACGCTCGAGACCTGCGATTAACGCTTGTAGGCAGCGCGCGTCGATTGCCGTGCCAGTTTCTTCTTTCATGATGGATAAGGCTTTGTTCATTGGGATAGGGCCACGATAGGGACGCTCAGCAGTGATAGCATCAAAAATATCTGCGGTGGTAATAATGCGAGTGAGCAGGGAAATGTCATCGCCCTGCATGCCGTCTGGATACCCTGAGCCATCGAGCTTTTCATGATGGGCGCTAGCGAACTTGGCGAGGTGATCGAATTGGTGGATTTTCGATAAGATGGTTTTACTCAGTGCAGCATGGCGTTTAACGTGCTCCCATTCCTCGTCATCCAGTTTTCCCGGCTTATCGAGCACATTATTGCTTACGCCGAGTTTGCCAATATCGTGCAGTAACGCGCCACGCTTTAGCCATTTTTTATCATGTTCACTGATGTTTAACTCGTCAGCAATTAAGCTAGCGTATACGGAGACACGTTCACTGTGACCCGAGGTGAAAGGGCTTTTGGCATCAACAATACGCCCAAAGGCAGCTGCAATGTCATCCATATAATCATCATCGACCCAAATGCATGTGTTGGCAGGCGTCATCGACAGGACTTCTTCTTTTAATGTGGGGCTATCCAGTTGCTGCCAAAATTGCGGTTCGTGAGCCAGCTGTAAAAAGGTATCGACGAGGTCGGGGTCAAACCAAGTGCCGCGACGGTTTTTCAGCTCGCGGAGTGCGGCGTCGACACCGGACTCGGTTCGGAATACATCAATGACTTGCGTCATCAATGCGATGCGCGAAAACAAGGGGATCTGATCGGCCTTTAACTGATCAGGACGCCCACCACCATCATAGTGTTCATCCAGCGCGTAGATGGCTTCAGCAACGCTTTCACTAAAACGTAAATCGCGTGCGACATCGGCACCACGGGTACATCGCGTTTCGATCAGCTCTTGCGCATACATGTCGCCATGACGAATGATATCGAGTGTGGTCGAGAGCTTCTGCATAAACCCACGCTTTACGCCGGTATTTTTTAGTACGAAATTCAGTACGCTGGATAAGCTACCGTCCACTACCTTGTAGCTTTGTTTAAATGCTAAATCATTGGTGAGGTACAGTTCGCAGATCCGTGCCGCATTGCTGCTGCAGCCCGCATCTTTTAGCAGCAATGTATAGAAAAGATCATGACGTTGTTGATCATCGAGCGCTAAGGCGTCAGCGAGTTTCATTCCTAACCACGTGCAGCGCATACAATGTTCGGGTGGCTGTCCTTCAGTCATATCGAGCGCCGTACTCAAGGCTAGGATTAGCTCTGACAACTTTAACGAAGTCACGTCATTTATATGGGGTTGCATCTTATTTTCTCATCCACTTTATTGGTCCATTACGCGTTGGTGGTGAAGGTCTACTTTTAATGTGTGAGACCGCGAACGGTTGCCGACACTTCTTCTGCACCTGCGTGAATATCACTCATCACGTTATCGGCTGCGGTGACTTTTTCTTGCCCCATGGTTGATTGTTCAGTGACTCTTTCCATTGCCTCACTCACCCCTTTGATCAGTTGTAGGTTTTCATCGACGACATCGGCAATTTCTGTGGTGGACTTGCTGGTGCGTTGTGATAAACCTCGAACTTCGTCGGCAACAACCGCGAATCCACGGCCTTGATCACCCGCGCGCGCTGCTTCTATCGCTGCATTGAGTGCGAGCAAGTTAGTTTGTTCGGCGATTTGTTTGATCGTGGTGACGATGTTTTCAATGCTCTGTGCATGCTCACTGAGCTGATTTACCTGATTAGCGGCTTCGACAGCTTGGTCGGTGACGTTTTGCGATAGCTGAACGGCTTCTTGTAGTAAGGCGCTACCGTTTTCACTATGCTTGAGTGTTTGTTCTGATGATGCTTGAGCAAGCTCTGCCGCCTGATTAACGGCTTGATTTTTCTTCACTGTATCAGTGATTGCAGTCGCGAACTTGATCACGCGATAGACTTTACCATTGACATCAAAAACGGGGTTATACGTTGCTTCGAGCCAAACTTCATTACCATGTTTATCACGACGCAAGTATTGGCCAGACGTGAATTGGCCGCTGGCTAGTGATGCCCAGAAGTTTGGGTTATCTTCATAAAACGCGTGATCACAAAATATCTCATGATGCTGGCCTGCAATTTCTCGTGCTTGGTAGCCCACCGCGGCCAGGAAATTATCATTTGCACGAACAATTGTGCCGTCAGGTTCAAATTCAATCACCGCCAATGAACGATCGATAGCAGCCAGAATAGATTGTTGTCGTAAGCTCTCTTTGTGCTGTTTAGTGACATCCGCTGCCAATTTTCGAACGCTGACTACTTTGCCGCTGGTATCTTTGATCGGTACATAAGTCGCTTCCATCCAAATTTCTTGTCCATGCTGATGGCGGCGACGAAATATGCCTTTCTGTGGTTTACCTTGCGTGAGTGATTGCCAAAATTGTTGGTAACTTGGGTCATTAACGGTTTCTTCGAAACAAACCGCGCGGTGATGCTGGCCGATAACCTCATCACGACCGTAACCAATAATACTTAGGAGTTTATCGTTTACACTAGTAATGGTGCCGTCAGGCGAGAAGGTAATAGTCGCAATATGTGTATTGATGGCATCGAGCTCAGCTTGGAGTGCGGCTTTTTCCGTTTGGCAGGTATCCAATTCTCGCTGTGTCTTTTTGAACATGACAGCAAACTTCCTTCTGTTCATTGGTTAGGTATGAGCGTATTCAACTTGTTGTGCAAAAAGTTTACGCACATGTGCTTATTATAGAGTGCAACGTTTGTTGCGTTTGATCTTTTCTCTCATGTCATCATGGAATCTAGCGTAGCCTGTGATTTTTGCTGTTTTGAGTCATGTTTAGAAACACAATAATTATGTGTATCTATGCGTCGCCGTGCTTCCTTTTCCCTGCGTTCTTACGTATTCTTTGTGATTAAGATCATGTTCACATATCAGCCTGTGTAACATTTTCATAAAGCATCCTTACAGTTTGTAACTAAAGTCCTTTTCTATTTTCAATAATTTCTGAAAATTCCAAATTTTCATTGATCCCACGCAAAGAAACTCCGTATTATCCCTCAGACGCATTGTGAGGGAGATCAAAATGGAGTTGTCACAAGAATTACGCAACGTCGTGATGCACTTTGGTGAGATGGGAAGCCGTTGGGGCTTTAATCGCTCAGTCGGTGAAATGCTAGCGCTGATTGTGCTAAGCGAACATCCTTTAAGCGCTGACGACATTGTGTCTGCACTCAACATTTCTCGCGGCAACGTCAGTATGGCAACCAAAGAGTTGCAAGGCTGGAATTTAATCCGTTCACAGCGTACCCCCGGAGATAGAAAGGATTACTTCGTGCCCAATGGCACTATCTGGGAGTTGGCGCAGCAGGTGCTTGCTGAAAGGAAAAAGCGAGAAGTCGACCCCACCTTATCGATGTTGCGTTCACATTTTATGCGAAGCGAAGACGACGCAGACAGTCACGCGGTGACGCAGTTACATGAGATCCACGATCTTTTGGAGCTGTTCAACCATTGGTTTGATGATGTGCAGCAAATGAAACCTGAACATCTGAAAAATTTGATGAAGCTGGGTAGCAGTGTCGGTCGGCTTCTTGAGCTGTCGGGCAAGTTGTTTCACAGCAAGTCCAACGAAGAATCGGGTAAGTAACGTCCTGAGGGTAATGTCATGTTAGATACATTAATGTTGTCGCGAATGCAGTTTGCGGCCAACATCAGCTTCCATATTCTTTTTCCCACCATCACGATTGCACTCGGATGGATGCTGGTGTTTTTCAAATTCAGACACAATCGCACGGGTGAGCAAATTTGGCTCGACACCTATTATTTCTGGGTCAAAGTGTTTGCGCTGACCTTTGCGCTTGGGGTGGTCTCTGGTATCACCATGAGTTTTCAGTTTGGCACCAATTGGCCGGGCTTCATGGAAAAAGTGGGCAACATTGCGGGTCCTTTATTGGGCTATGAGGTGATGACGGCGTTTTTCATGGAAGCGACCTTCCTCGGTGTGATGTTATTCGGTAAAAACCGGGTGCCTAACTGGGTGCATACGCTGGCAACTTTGCTGGTGGCGATTGGTACCACGATTTCTGCTTTTTGGATCCTGGTACTCAATAGCTGGATGCACACACCAACCGGCTTTGAGATCATTGAAGGGGTGGTCCACCCAACCAGCTGGTTCGAGGTTATTTTTAACCCATCAATGCCGTATCGCTTAAGCCATATGCTATTAGCGTCAGGGCTGACCGCGTCTTTCTTAATTGCCGGTATTTCCGCCTATCAGAAATTGAAATCACCCACGTCCGGTGTGTCAGACAAGCCACTGAAAGTGGGGATTACGGCGGCCGCTATTTTGATCCCACTGCAAATCTTTATCGGCGACATGCACGGGTTAAACACCCTAGAACATCAACCGCAGAAAATTGCGGCGATGGAAGGGGTCTGGGAGACCGAGCAAGGCGCGCCATTACTGCTTTTTGCGGTACCTAACGAACAAACACGTTCAAACGACTATGAAATCGGTATTCCGAATCTGGCCAGTTTGATTCTGACTCACAAACTCGATGGTGAAATCAAAGGCTTGGAAAGCTTTGAGTATCATCCACCGGTGAAACCACTCTTCTTTGGTTTTCGAATCATGGTAGGCGTAGGTGTGCTCATGTTGCTGGTGAGCTGGTACACCGCGTACCGTGTATGGCGAAACCAGCCAATGCCTAAGTGGCATCTGATGGGGCTTGTGGCGATGACCTTCTCAGGCTGGGTCGCTACCTTATCGGGATGGTATGTCACTGAGATTGGTCGTCAGCCTTGGCTTGTTCAAGGTGTATTGAAGACGGCGGATGCGGTGACGACAGTCGCCAGTTCTAATGTAGGGATTTCATTAACCATCTATCTCACCCTCTATGCCGTGTTGATGGTGGCCTACATTCGAACCCTGTTCTTCTTGGCGAAAAAACGTTTGCCAGAGTATCAATCTGACGACGCAAACACCGCGCAGTCAACTAAAGAGGTGAACGTATGACCATCACACCACATTTACCTGAAATCTATCTATTGCTCTTTGGATTTACGGTATTTATGTATGCCGTATTAGATGGCTACGATCTCGGGGTTGGCATGTTGCTCCCGAGCTGTAACCAAGCACAGCGCGATCGCATGATTGCATCGATTGGTCCTTTTTGGGATGCCAACGAAACGTGGTTAGTGTTGGCGGTTGGTATTTTGTTGATTGCATTCCCAACCGCACATAGCTTGATTTTGACTGAGCTATACTTGCCGACCTCAGTGATGTTAGCGGGATTAATCTTGCGCGGGGTCTCCTTCGACTTCCGTGCCAAGGTGCGGCCTGAACGCAAAGATCTCTGGGATCGTTGCTTTAAAGCCGGCTCTTTTATTGCAGCGATGACCCAAGGCTACATGATAGGCCGTTATGTGTTGGCATTTGATGAAAGCATCGGGGCGTACTTGTTTGCCTTATTAAGTGGCCTTTGTGTGACCGCAGCTTACATCTATATCGGCGGAACCTGGCTGGTGATGAAGACTGAAGGCGATTTACAAAAGCGAGCGGCTAAATGGTCGCGTCGTGGTGGTTGGTTAGCCGCGCTAGGTGTCTTAGCCATTAGCATTGTGAACCCACTGGTAAGTGAAACCGTTGCCGCGCGTTGGTTTGGCTTCCCTGAGATCTTGCTTCTCGCCCCCGTTCCATTAGTGTGTCTGGCGATTATGGTGCTGGTCGACCGATATTTACGCCATGTACCGGTTGAAAATGACGTGGGATACCAATTCCCATTCATTGGCGCGATATTCTTGTTCGCATTAAGCTTTTTTGGCTTGGCCTATAGTTTCTTTCCGGACATCGTCCCAGGAGTAATGACAGCACAAGAGGCAGCGAGTGCACCAGGTACCTTATTAATTGTGGGTTATGGTGCCATGTTTGTGTTGCCGATGATCTTCTTGTACACCGTGTTTGTCTATCGTGTGTTCTCCGGTAAAGCAACGGATCTTAACTACGAGTAATCTCTCTCACCGTTAGCCGTTTAACTGTTTTATGAGCGCCCAGTCCATCTTGTGATGGCCTGGGCGCTTTTTTATCCCTACATATTTGTCATTAACGCGGAAAAAGATAGTCACCCTAAACATTGGCTGCGTTAAATATTACATCTCGCTGGATTAGCCCTCCTGTCTATCAAGCAAAGACTTGATTTTTTCTGAGACCATTACGTTAGAGCTTGGTGCTCGATTCCATTTTTGTCTTATTTTATCTGATGATCGGCGATATGAGCGGACTTTCGTTGGTTTTTTACGCTTTTTAGCGTTTTTGATGATGATGTCGCTGGTAATGAGTGAGGCTAAATCATAGCGCTTCTCTTGTTTATGGCCCTTAATAATCGCTTATGATAGTTTTATTTGTGGTCATTTATTGAGCGATTTGGTGATAAATACTGCTATCAGTACAAACAATTAGGTGACAAAAGAGTGAGGTTAAAATTGACTTAAATCATTGTTTTTGCTTTATCTAGCTGTTTTTTCGTGGGATGGGGTGTAGCGAATTGGTTAAAAATAATGTTTGAGATCTAATGATTAGCGTGTAAGATTATCTTTAACTAATCGTTCAATTAAAAAAACGAATGGAGACGTAATGCCTAAGGTAGGGATGCCGGAAGTACGGAAACCGCAGCTGGTTAAGGCCACGATGACGGTCATCGGTCGAGTAGGGCTGCATGCAGCCACGATTTCTTTGATCAGTAAGGAAGCCGGCGTATCAACAGGCATTATTAACCACTATTTTGGTGGTAAGCATGGCTTGCTAGAAGAAACCATGCGCGTGGTTCTACGTGAGCTATCGGCAACGGTGATTAGCGCATTGCGCGAAACCCCACGCCACCACCATCAGGCGCGCATCAACGCGATCATTAACGCCAACTTTGAAGGGTTTCAGGCCAAATCTGATGTGGTTAAAACGTGGTTAGCGTTCTGGTCGTATGCCATGCATGACGATGAATTATACCGTTTACAACGCGTGAACGAAAAGCGCCTACTGTCGCATTTGCGCATTGAGCTACGTGCATTATTGCCGCTTGATCAGGCGGTGATGGTCGCTCAGGGGATTGCGGCGTTGATCGATGGTATTTGGTTGCGCGGTGCATTGAACCCTAAAGGTATTGATGCCAACAACGCTCGGACCATCATCAATGATTATTTGGATAAGCAATTGACCTTTTATGGTCGTCCTCAGAGCTAAGGCCGCAAACGCCTGACATATACACTCGAACACAAAAGAATTCAGGATTAATTATGGACGCGAAAACGCTATTTATTAATGGGCAACTGACCGCTGCAACCAGTGGTGAGCACTTTGCAACCGTCAACCCGGCCACGGGTGAAACGCTTGCACAAATTGATCAAGCTTCGGCAGACGATGTACAAGCGGCTGTCGATGCTGCCAAACAAGGCTTTGCAGTTTGGTCGCGTATGACAGCGATGGAGCGTAGCCGTATTCTACTAAAAGCCGTTGCCCTGTTACGTGAGCGTAATGATGAATTAGCGAAGCTCGAAGTACTCGACACCGGTAAGCCGATGCAAGAAGCGGTCGAGGTTGACGTGGTCACCGGTGCGGATGCGATTGAGTATTTCGCCAATCTTGTCCCGTCCATGCAGGGCGAGCAACAACCGCTTTCTGAAAACCAATTCTTCTATACCCGTCGTGAGCCACTTGGCGTGTGTGCAGGCATTGGTGCATGGAACTATCCGATCCAGATTGCGATGTGGAAGTCAGCACCAGCATTGGCAGCGGGAAACGCTATGGTGTTTAAACCGTCCGAAGAAACACCGCTAACCGCCTTAAAACTGGCAGAAATTTTTGCCGAAGCAGGGATGCCAGCCGGTGTGTTTAATGTGGTTCAAGGTGACTACCGTGTGGGCCAAATGCTGACTGCACACCCTGAGATTGCCAAAGTCTCGTTCACGGGTGAAGTCGGAACCGGTAAAACGGTCATGGGTGACGCGGCTAAAACACTCAAGTCGGTCACTATGGAGCTAGGCGGTAAATCACCTTGTATCGTGTTTGATGATGCAGACCTTGATAATGCGGTATCGGCAGCTATGGTCGCGAACTTCTATACCCAAGGCGAAGTGTGTACACACGGCACCCGTGTATTTGTTCACGACAGCATTTACGACGCCTTCGTTGAGCAACTGAAAGCGCGTACAGAAAAGCTCGTTATCGGTGACCCAACCGATATGAACACCCAGGTCGGTGCGCTGATCTCGACTGAACACCTTAATAAAGTGATGACGGCGATTGAAACGGCAAAAGCAAGCGGTGCAACCTTGCTGACCGGTGGCTACCGCGTCACTGAGAACGGGCTTGATAAGGGTAACTTTGTCGCGCCAACCATCTTTACAGACTGTGATGACAACATGGCGCACGTGCGTGAAGAGATCTTTGGCCCCGTGATGTCGGTATTGCGTTTTTCTGATGAGGAAGAAGTCGTTGCCCGTGCCAACAATACCCATTATGGCTTAGCGGCAGGTATCTTTACGCAGAATCTATCGCGTGCTCACCGCATTATTCATCAGCTTGAAGCCGGTATTTGCTGGGTCAACACCTGGGGTGACTCACCCGCAGAAATGCCAGTTGGTGGCTACAAACACTCAGGTGTCGGTCGTGAGAATGGTGTCGAAACCCTCACACATTATACCCAAACCAAGAGTGTCCTGATTGAGCTTGGCGACTTCGCCAGCCCTTACGCCTAATTTCTAACGGAGCGACCAATATGTCACAACGCTACGATTATATTATCGTCGGCGCGGGTTCGGCCGGCTGCGCATTGGCCGATCGGCTGACCGAATCTGGCCAACATCAAGTGCTACTGCTTGAAGCGGGCGGTACCGATAAGAGTATTTTTATCCAAATGCCGACGGCTTTGTCGATTCCTATGAACACCAAGCGCTATGCCTGGCAGTTCGAAACATTGCCAGAGCCAGGCCTTGATGGACGTGAACTTCATTGTCCCCGCGGTAAAGTGCTCGGTGGCAGCTCATCGATTAATGGCATGGTGTATGTCCGTGGTCACGCTTGTGACTATGAAGAGTGGGTTGAGCACGGTGCCAATGGCTGGGATTACGCTAGCTGCTTGCCGTACTTTAAGCGTGCTGAAAGTTGGTCAGGCGGGGCAGATACCTACCGTGGTGGTAACGGTCCTGTCGGCACTTGCAACGGTAACGACATGAAATTAAACCCATTGTATCAAGCTTTTATTGATGCAGGGGTGGAAGCTGGGTATCCAGAAACCAAAGATTACAACGGTTATCAGCAAGAAGGCTTTGGCCCAATGCACATGACCGTCGATAAAGGTGTGCGTGCCTCAACATCAAACGCCTATCTGCGCCGTGCCTTGAAGCGTAGCAACCTCACCTTGAAAAAAGGCGTGGTGACGCGCCGTATCTTGCTAGAAGGCAAGCGTGCTGTCGGTGTGGAATTTGAAAAAGGCGGCAACATCGAGCATGTGATGGCGGATAAAGAAGTGATCTCTAGTGCCGGCTCTGTTGGGTCGCCTCAGCTTTTACAGCTATCCGGTATTGGTGCGCGTGACGTGCTCGAAAGTGCAGGTGTTGATGTTCAGCACGAGCTGCCGGGCGTCGGTGAAAATTTGCAAGACCACCTCGAGGTGTATTTTCAATTCCATTGTAAGCAACCCATCACGCTGAACAGCAAACTGGGCCTTATTAGCAAAGGCATGATTGGTACCGAGTGGATCCTGACCCGTAAAGGCTTGGGTGCCACCAACCATTTTGAATCTTGCGCCTTTATTCGCTCACGCGAAGGACTGAAGTGGCCAAACGTGCAGTATCACTTTTTGCCTGCTGCTATGCGTTATGACGGTAAAGCGGCATTTGATGGCCATGGCTTCCAGGTGCATGTTGGCCCTAATAAACCAGAAAGTCGCGGCCATGTTCGGATTCAGTCTGCCGATCCGCATGCTAAGCCGGCAATTTTATTTAATTACATTACGACTGAGCAAGACCGCCAAGATTGGCGCGACACTATTCGTTTAACCCGCGAAATTATGGATCAAAACGCGATGAACGCATTCCGTGGTGATGAGATCCAGCCGGGTAAGGATGTTCAGTCGGATGAAGCGATCGATCGTTGGGTGAAAGAGAATGTGGAAAGTGCTTATCACCCATCGTGTACTTGCAAAATGGGCGCCGAAGACGACGCAATGGCGGTACTCGATGAGCAATGCCGTGTGCGTGGAATTCAAGGGTTGCGCGTGGTGGACTCCTCTGTCTTCCCGACGATTCCTAATGGCAACCTGAATGCCCCAACCATCATGGTAGCGGAGCGCGCCGCTGACATGATCCTTGAGAAGCCACTCTTACCTGCCGAGCAGGTGCCAGTATGGATTGCGGGTGAGTGGCAAGACAAGCAACGCAATCAAAACGCGCAGAGTGACGATGCCACCCAAGGGTGAGCACACACTAGAAACTAATTAGTAAGCATTACAAGGAAACTAATATGTCAATGAATAAACGTAAAACCACCAAAACGCTGATGACTGCCGTTGGCTTGAGCTCAATGATGGCGTTCGGCGCTGCAGCGAATCAGTGTGAAACCGTGCGTTTCTCGGATATCGGTTGGACAGACGTCACTTCAACGACGGCTATCACCACGGAAGTGCTTAAAGGTATGGGTTACACCACAGAGACAGATTTACTGTCACTGCCTGTGACCTTCTCATCACTGGCGTCGGGCGACATCGACGTATTCCTCGGTAACTGGATGCCAACACAGACAGGCGATATTAAGAAGTACATTGATAACGGCACTGTCGATAGCGTTCGCGCTAACCTAACGGGGGCAAAATACACCTTAGCTGTGCCTAAATATGTGTACGATGCCGGTGTGACTAGTGTTGCAGATATCGCGGAATATGCTGACAAATTTGATTCACGCATTTATGGCATTGAACCCGGTAACGATGGCAACACGCAAATTCAAAAAATGATCGACACCAACGACTTTGATCTGGGTGATTTCCGCCTAATCGAGTCCAGTGAAGCGGGCATGATTTCGCAAGTCTCACGTGCCGTTCGTCGTGACAAATGGGTTGCCTTCCTCGGCTGGGCCCCGCACCCAATGAACAGCAATTTTGATATGAAATATCTATCTGGTGCCGATGAGTACTTCGGCCCGAACTATGGTGGTGCCACGGTTCATACCAACGTACGTAGCGGCTATGTCGAGCAGTGCGCAAACGTGGGTCAAATGCTCGAGAATCTTGAGTTTAGTCTCAAGATGGAAAACGAAATGATGGGCAAAATCCTCAACGACGGTGAGAAGCCACAAATGGCTGCACGTGAATGGCTACGCAACAACCCAAGTGTGTTGAACAAGTGGCTAGACGGTGTCACCACAGTTGATGGTAAAGACGCTGTTGAAGCGGTCACTGAATACCTAAAAAAGACTGAAGCGTAACTATAAAAGTGTAGAAGGAGAGGGCGGTGTTAACGCCGCCCCTAAGGTTTTATTGTGAATATTATTACAGATAACAAGATCCCACTCGGTCAATGGATGGAAAGCGGTGTTGATTGGTTGACCATGAATGCCGCCGGTTTTTTTGATGCGATTTCAATTGGGTTAGATACTAGCATCACACTATTGGTCGATATTTTTAAATGGATGCCAGCAGCTGGTCCGATTCTTATGACCGCGGCCCTTGCTTGGTACCTGCAACGTCGAATTTCTATCGTGATCTTTGTTGTGAGTGCGCTCTTGTTGATCCTCAACCTGGGCTACTGGCAAGAGATGCTGGAAACCTTTGTTCTGGTTTTTGCCGCGACAACGATTTCCGTATTAATTGGCATACCGCTGGGGATAATGGCGGCGCACCGGCCTTTGGTATACACCTTTATGCGGCCATTGCTCGATTTAATGCAAACTGTACCACCGTTTGTGTATCTCATCCCAACGCTGGTGTTGTTTGGTTTAGGGATTGTTCCGGGCCTTATTTCGACCATTATCTTTGCTATCGCATCGCCAATCCGCCTGACGTATCTAGGGATCACGCGGGTGCCTGAAGAATTGGTCGAGGCGGGACGTGCATTTGGTGCCACTCGTATGAAATTGTTGTTTAAAGTGGAATTGCCGGCGGCATTGCCAAGCATTATGACAGGTGTGACTCAGTGTATTATGTTGTCGCTGTCGATGGTGGTTATTGCTGCGCTGGTGGGGGCTGATGGCCTGGGTAAACCGGTTGTCCGTGCACTGAATACAGTGAACATTTCTCAAGGGTTTGAAGCGGGTCTTGCGATTGTATTGGTCGCCATCATTCTTGACCGCTTGTGTAAAGCACCCAACCAAGGCAACGAATAAGAGGTAACCATGGACGCAATCGCAATTAAAAATTTAGATGTCGTGTTTGGCGATAACGTACAGCCAGCACTTGATCTGTTGGATAAAGGCCTTTCTCGGTCAGAAATTATTGAACAAACTGGACAAGTTGTCGGTGTCGATAATGTATCGCTCAATGTTAAAGAAGGCGAAATCTGTGTGCTCATGGGCCTTTCAGGCTCAGGTAAATCGAGCTTACTCCGTGCAGTTAACGGCTTAAACCCTATTAGTCGTGGTAGCCTCGAAGTCCGCGACGGCGATCAAATGGTCGATATGGCGACTGTTGATTCGCAGACATTGCGTCACTTGCGCACCAGTCGTGCTTCTATGGTGTTCCAAAAATTTGCCTTGATGCCTTGGATGACGGTTGTCGACAATGTGGCGTTTGGCTTGGAAATGAAGGGGATCAGCAAAAAAGAGCGCCGCAAGCAAGCGCTTGAGAAATTGGAGCTCGTTGGTCTAGATGAGTGGGCTAACCAATATCCTCATGAACTGTCTGGTGGTATGCAGCAGCGTGTTGGTTTAGCAAGGGCCTTTGCCATGGACAGCGATATATTGCTGATGGATGAGCCTTTCTCTGCGCTTGACCCACTGATCCGAGCCCAGTTGCAAGATGAGCTGTTAGAAATACAGAAAAAACTCAATAAAACCATTCTGTTCGTCAGTCACGACTTGGATGAAGCGTTAAAGATTGGTAACAACATTGCGATTATGGAATCGGGCCAATTGATTCAGCATGGCAAGCCGGAAGACATTGTATTACGTCCAGAAACTGACTACGTCCGTGACTTTGTGGCTCATACTAACCCATTGAATGTCTTAAAAGGACGCTCAATGATGAAAACGGCTGATAACTTAACGCGCGTTGAGAATCGTTGGAAAATCTGTGATCGACGTGAAATCTGGGTCACGGCTGAGCAAGATGGCACTTTCTCTGCAACCGCAGGCGATCAACCATTGCGTGTGGTTGAGTGGGACAAAGACACGCTCGATTTCTCACAAGTTGGCGATAACACCATTGTTGTGGCCTCACCCGATATTGAGATGCGTGACGCGATTGAAATTCGCTATAACACCAATACGCCTGTATTGCTGGTAGAAAATGGTGAATTTCTCGGTACCTTGTCTGATCATGACTTCTATCATGCTTTATTGGGTAAATTTCAGAAAAAAGACACAGACCAAGCGGCATAACTCACCACGAGTCAGCCCCATGTCTAGCCATACAAAAGGCCTGCTCGAGAGCAGGCCTTTTCTGATCATTGCGAAGTTTGTTGATAACCGAATAAATACTACGGCATGATCACGGTATCAATCACGTGAATTACGCCGTTGGACGCCATGACATCGGGTTTCACCACAGTCGCGTTGTCCACTTTCACATCACCGTAAGAGACTTTGATCATCACATCGCTACCTTGCACCGTGGTTGCTGATGACATACCCATAACTTGCTCGGCTGTGACCTTACCGGGGACAACATGGTAAGTGAGGATATCGGTTAGTTTGTCTTTATTCTCTGGCTTCAGCAGTGTTTCTACGGTGCCATCTGGGAGCTTATCAAAGGCCGCATTGGTCGGCGCAAACACTGTAAATGGGCCATCACCTTTCAATGTATCAACCAGATTAGCGGCTTTTACTGCTGCGACCAACGTTGAAAAGTCATCATTTTTCATCGCAGTATCAACAATATCATGATCACCCTTGTGGTGAGCAGCGACCGCGGAGCCCATGCTTGCGAGGAACGTGGCAGTGACTGCAAATTTGGTCATTGTGTGTTTTAACATCATTGTTCTCCCTTTCATTTTTTACTCCCCACCATGACGGCGATGCAACATTGCAAACGCTTGGTGACTTCCTGGGAATGATTAATTGACTGCCTTGTAGAAAACGAAGAGAGAGATGAAGCCGATCACAGCGGCAAAAATATTCCTGGCCACGATTCCTTCTTTTACGCCTGATTACCTTGATATTCACGTGAAATTTTTCGAACAACTCATTCGCATAATTGTGATTGTCCGCACACTTTTATCGGCGTAATCTCGTGCTCGTTCCAACGCAATAACGCGAACATACTGTCGATTCTAGGGAGTATGCTTTGTGAGCAAGTTTCTGCGAAAAATAGCATTTTCAAAAAAATAGCCATTTTTCAAAATAGAGACAGTGAGGTGACAAAGCATCCGCGTTATTGGCGTTTAATAGCAGTCAACCCGATACGAAAGAGGAAATAACCATGAAAAAACTTGCAGCAATTTTCGCCCTGACGCTCGCTTCAACCTCTGTAATGGCTGGTGGTTTAAACCTCGATATCACCCCAGCTGAAGGCGGCGCTTGGGTAGCCGTTACCGAGCAAGGCCAAGCGGTTGAAGGTGCGAAAGTGACCAGCGAATCCGGTCTGGATGCGAAAGTCACTGACGAGTCTGGTCGTGTATTTATTCATGCACAAAACCAGAACAGCCGTTCAGTCAACTATGTCGCTAACACAGATCAAGGCCAGCACGCTGAAAAAGCAGCCTTTGTACGTGGCGACCATAGCTAAGCATTGTTCGTGAGCCATCGTGGACAAATCTTGTCCACGAGTCATTGAGCATAAAAAAGAGAGCATTACGCTCTCTTTTTTTATGCCTTTCGGTTAACCACAACCACGTTTTTAGAGCAACCACGTTTTCAGATCAACCATGCTTTTAGATCAAAAAGTGACTCGACTTGATGGGTTGGCGTAATGCCTGCTGGTGACGGTATGTTATCGCTATTAAGCCAGCATGTATCAATCCCTGCACGCATGCCACCCAGCACATCAGAATGTGGATTATCTCCAACCATTAAGATTTTGTCCTTGGGGGGATTACCCATTTTTTCAAAGGCATGTTCAAAGATCCGAGGGTCCGGCTTGGCGATGCCCACTTGCTCGGATATCACTAAGGTTGAAATCGCAGACTTCAACCCGGTTCTTTCCAGGCGGATATCTTGGAGAGCGGTAAATCCGTTAGTAATGATACCAATATGTGCATGTGGCTTGATCGCACTAATAAGATCGCGCGCGCCTGGCAATGGTTCGCAAATCTCAGCCATTGCATCTAAAAAACCCTGGTTCAATGTTGCAGGCGCCACGTTAAGACGCTCTCCCCAACGCGTAAAACGCTCGGTTTGTAGCGTATGAGCATCAATTTCACCATCTTGATATTGTACCCACAAAGGCTTGTTTAGCTCTGAGTATTCCGCAAACGCGTGATGGTCAAAATTGACATTGTAGCGCGAAAACATACGTTGTAGTCCCGCAAAGGCATCGAAGTGAAACAGGGTTTCATCCGCATCAAAAAGCACCCAAGGATATCGCATCGATTTAACTCTCTTAATGTAAAGTGAAAGAGTGTAACAGACCCAGAGGTTTGCTAGCGAGCCTCCACAAGCGACTCACCGTCCATGGTGATAAATAACGAAAACACAAAGTAATGTTGCTATTAAAGGGAGAGGTATAGCCCTGCCAAGGTGGCACTCATGAGGTTGGCTAAGGTTGCGGCAAGAATGGCGCGCATGCCTAATTTGGCGATATCACCGCGGCGCTCTGGGACAATGCCGCCCAAGCCACCCATTAACATTGCTATTGAGGTGAGGTTGGCAAAGCCACATAACGCAAACGTAACAATGGCTTGGCTATGGGGAGAGAGCGCCCCTTTTAGGTTCATAAAATCCGCAAACGCCACAAATTCATTCACAGCAATTTTCTTACCAATCAAGGTGCCTGCTGTCATCGCCTCTTGCCAGGGAATGCCAATCAGCCAAGCCACTGGTGCAAATAGGTAGCCGAATAGCCACTCAAGGCTTAGTTGCGGCAAGTTTAAAATAGGCCCCAGTTTCCCTAACCCACCATTAATCAGCGCAATCATACTGATCACGGCGAGTAAGCTGGCCCCCACGGCCATCGCAATTTGTAAGCCACTCAAGGCGCCCTGCGTGCCAGCATCAATCACATTCACTGGTTTATCTTGATCGTCTTCGAGCGCTTGGTGTTGAGCATGATTCATGGGGGATTCGGTCTGCGGTACCATTATCTTGGCCATCATTAACCCAGCAGGTGCCGACATAAACGCCGCTGCAATCAGGTATTTCATCTCTACCCCCAAGCCTGCGTAACCCACCATGGTGCCGCCGGCGACTGAGGCGAGCCCGCCTACCATAACAGCAAACAGCTCGGAGCGAGTCATGGTAGAAAGAAAAGGTTTCACAACCAACGGCGCTTCAACAGAGCCAACAAAAATATTGGCCGTGGCTGACATGGACTCAGTGCGAGAAGTGCCAAGTACGCGGCGCAATAAGCCACCAATGAGGCGAATGATCCAAGTCATGACCCCAATGTGGTAAAGCACAGCGATCAGTGCAGAGAAAAAAACGATGGTGGGAAGTACATTAAAAGCGAAAATAAAACCAAGTTTAAACTTAGCCAGATCACCAAACAGAAATTCAGCGCCAATATCGCCAAAACTAATAATCGCCGACACGGCTTCTGATGCGTTAGCTAGAATACGCTGACCAAGCGGAACAGAGATGATAAAGCCAGCAAAGACGATTTGTATCAGGAACGCACCTCCCACTGTGCGCCAATTAATCGCGGAGCGATTTTCTGAAAAGACAACCGCGATAAGGAAGAGGACACTAATCCCCAAAAGGCCAATGCCAAACTGCATGATGTTGCTCCGCAAACGTTAAACTTAGGATGGAAAACGATTGCGGCGGTATTGTACGCGATTTTAATAATGTGACAAGAGTCACTTTTTGTCCTCTTTGTGTTCATTTAATTGCACTTGTGTCTATATTGATAAAAGGTGTGTTGTAGCTCGTAAATGATGCGTGACATCTTGGTTATAAAAGGTGTCGAGACGGGTTCTTCCTATCAGCATTGTGAGTGAAGATTGCGTTGCATCAAAAGTGTTGATGGTGACTGTGTCTATTTTTCATGGGCATCTAGAATAAAACCCGGCTATGATTCGAATAGGCCAAGGATAGTGCTATTTCCTTAGCGACACGATTATTTATAGTTCTGAAATAAAGAGTTCAAATAACTCGCTGAGCGAGTAAGGACGCGGGATTCGGGCTGATTTTTTCTTAGTAGGTGGTCACAAAATGAACATTTGGTTAGGCCCCTAATTAAAAAATTTTCGAGATGTGTTAATGTAGCCGACTGTGTGGTGATGACTGATCTTTTATTGATGTTAAAGATGGCTTAAACATCAATAAATAATGAGCTCGCTACCAACACTCACAGGCTTCCGAATAAACGGACTAAGGAGTTAACTCGTGAGCGATAAAAGCCATGAAGATATGATGACACCAGACGGGAAGGTTAACCCGATCGATACTGACTATCAGGTCGGTCAGGATAACGTAGCGCTGAAACTCGGCCCGTTTGGTTTTGATATTCATAACCGAGTATTTATGATTTCCGGGCTGTCAATTTTGGCCTTCATTTTTGTCACCTTGGCATTTCAAAACCAAATCGGTCCTGTTTTTGGGGATTTGCGTGGATGGCTAACCTCAAATCTAGACTGGTTCTTCCTTTCTGCAGGTAATATTTTTGTTGTTGCTTGTCTAGTGCTGGTTGTGTCACCACTGGGTAAAGTTCGATTGGGTGGTACTGAGGCAAAACCGGATTACGGCTATCCTGGCTGGTTCGCGATGCTTTTTGCGGCCGGTATGGGCATTGGCTTGATGTTCTATGGCGTATCTGAACCATTGACGCACTTCCAAACCGCGTTAGGTGGAACGGCAACCGGTGCTGACGGTCTTCGCACTGACTGGGCGCCTTTGGGGGCGGCAGCCGGGGATACTGAAGCTGCTCGTCGCCTAGGTATGTCTGCGACTATTTTCCACTGGGGTTTACACCCATGGGCGATTTACGCGGTATTGGCTCTAGGCTTGGCACTGTTTGCGTATAACAAAGGCTTGCCTTTGACCATGCGTTCTGTGTTCTACCCACTGTTCGGTGAACGTGTTTGGGGTTGGACAGGGCACGTGATTGACATTCTCGCGATCATTGCGACCTTGTTTGGTCTTGCCACCTCGCTAGGCTTGGGGGCATCACAAGCATCCGCCGGTCTGCACTATCTGTTTGACACGCCCCTGGGTAATACCACCGAAGTCATGCTGGTGATGGGTATTACGGGCGCGGCGATCCTTTCGGTTGTTGCAGGGGTGGACAAAGGGGTCAAACGCCTGTCTGAAATCAACATGATTTTGGCACTGTTGCTGCTAATCTTTGTTATTGCCGTGGGTCCAACGATTGCCATCTTAACCGGCTTCTTTGGAAACCTAGGGGCATATCTACAAAATCTGCCTGCGCTGTCTATGCCATTTGGCCGTGAAGATGCGAACTTTACCCAAGGCTGGACTTCCTTCTATTGGGCATGGTGGATTTCTTGGTCCCCATTTGTGGGTATGTTTATTGCGCGTGTTTCACGCGGTCGTACTGTGCGTGAATTTATCACCTGTGTGCTTATCATCCCTTCAGCGGCCTGTGTGCTTTGGATGACCGCCTTTGGTGGCACGGCGATTGGTCAGTTCGTTAATGAAGGCTATACCGCTGTTGCTGATGCGGAGCTTTCACTCAAGCTGTTTGCGATGTTGGATGACTTGCCGTTGGCATCAATCACCTCGTTTATCGGGATTATCCTGGTTATGGTATTCTTTGTGACCTCGTCTGACTCGGGCTCATTGGTTATTGATACCATTTCAGCGGGCGGTAAAGTGAATGTGCCTGTACCACAGCGTGTTTTCTGGGCGTCTTTCGAGGGCTTGGTTGCGGTTGCGCTGATCCTTGGCGGTGGCTTGGTTGCCCTGCAAGCGATGGCGGTATCAACCGGTTTCCCAYTCACGATTGTGCTGTTGGTCGCGACGGTCTCCTTGTTTAAAGGCTTGATGTCAGAGCCGCGAGGCTAGTTAGCGAAATAGCGTTAATCTAGTCAATGATGAAAGAGGCAGCGCACCATGCGTTGCCTCTTTTTTATTAGCGCTGTTTTATTGCCCTCTTTTTCAGCCCTCCTTTGCCGCTAATGTTCGTCTCTCGAGACGGAGCGTTATGAAGTGGTTAAATATTGACCAAGCTCGCCAGCCCTTTATTCACCTATTCATCTTGTGTGATATTCTTGCTGACTTTTCTGTCATTGCTTCTTTTTGCGTGCTGACGTTTACCTCGATATCGAGTGTCGTCCAGGCAGCGTTTAGCAATAATGACAGGTTGCCGAGTAGACGGAGTAAGGAGTTTACGTGTGAGCGATAAAAGCCATGAAGATATGATGACACCAGACGGGAAGGTGAATCCGATCGACACCGATTATCAGGTCGGTCAGGACAACGTTGCCCTCAAGTTTGGCCCGTTTGGCTTTGATATTCATAACCGTGTATTTATGGTCGCGGGTTTGGTGATTATGGCCTTTGTGTTTGTGACGTTGGCTTTCCAAAACCAAATGGCCCCGATTTTTGAGCAGATGCGCGCTTGGTTAACCGCAAATCTCGTCTGGTTCTTTCTTTTAACTGGTAACGTCTTTGTCATCGCTTGCTTGGTGCTAATTGTCTCACCACTAGGCAAGGTGCGGCTAGGGGGCACTGAGGCCAAACCGGATTACGGCTATGCTGGCTGGTTCGCGATGCTTTTTGCCGCCGGTATGGGCATTGGTTTGATGTTTTATGGTGTCTCTGAGCCACTAACCCATTTCCAAACGGCGTTACAAGGGACCGCAACGGGTACTGATGGTCTACGTACCGACTGGGCGCCTTTGGGGGCTGCCGCCGGTGATACCGAAGCCGCGCGTCGACTGGGGATGTCGGCAACCATTTTTCATTGGGGCTTACACCCTTGGGCGATTTATGCCGTATTAGCACTCGGCTTGGCATTGTTTGCTTATAACAAAGGGCTTCCTTTGACCATTCGGTCGGTATTTTATCCGTTGTTTGGTGAGCGTATTTGGGGCTGGACCGGTCACGTGATTGATATCTTAGCTATCGTCGCGACGCTCTTTGGTCTCGCTACTTCGCTTGGCATTGGTGCATCACAAGCATCCGGTGGTTTGCATTATTTGTTTGATACACCATTGGGGGCCACCACTGAAGTCTTGCTGGTGATCGGCATTACTGCGTTGGCGATCTTTTCGGTCGTAGCGGGTGTGGATAAAGGGGTAAAGCGTTTATCTGAGATCAACCTAGGCCTGGCGTTCTTACTCCTCCTTTTCGTGATTATCGTCGGGCCAACGTTAGCGATTCTGACCGGCTTCTTTGGTAACCTCGGGGCGTATTTACAGAACCTGCCGGCGCTGGCTATGCCATTTGGCCGAGAGGATGCCAACTTTACCCAAGGTTGGACCGCGTTCTATTGGGCATGGTGGATTTCTTGGTCTCCATTTGTGGGTATGTTTATTGCCCGCGTCTCACGTGGGCGAACCGTTCGCGAGTTTATTACCTGTGTGCTGCTGATCCCATCCGCCGCAAGCGTATTGTGGATGACTTCATTTGGTGGCACCGCGATTAACCAGTTCGTCAGCGAAAACTACACCGCGGTAGTTGACGCAGAGTTGTCGCTGACCTTGTTTGCCATGCTAGAAGGGTTGCCGCTAGCAGAGATTACCTCGTTTATCGGTATTATCTTGGTCATTGTCTTCTTTGTTACCTCGTCTGACTCCGGCTCTTTGGTGCTAGATACTATTTCGGCAGGCGGGAAAATGGACGTTCCGGTATCGCAGCGCGTTTTCTGGGCAACCTTCGAAGGCCTGGTCGCGATCGCACTGATCCTCGGCGGTGGGCTTGTTGCGTTGCAGGCAATGGCGGTTTCGACGGGCTTCCCGTTCGCGGTGGTATTGCTGGTGGCGACGCTCTCCTTGTTTAAAGGTCTTGCTTCTGAGCCGCGTGCAAAATAAAGAAATGTGCTAACTGCTTGATAGTTAGCTAAGATAGAAAGGGCAGGCTTTCGAGGCTGCCTTTTTTTATGGCAAGTGATACGGCACACTGTGTCACAGCCAACGGACATCCTGATTCACTGTGTCCTACCACGATATTATCGCACGTTTAGGTGAGCGCTATGGAAGCTGAACAAATCGAGATTGCAACATTTCTTGCACAGTACGCCCCATTTGATTCAATGCCCGAAGAGGTGGTCGCAGAAGTGGCAACCAGCATTGAGATCAGTTATTTCCGTGCAGGCACCGATATTTTTGCTTACGGTGACGAAATTCACGACTTGGCGATCATGCGTAGCGGCGCTGTCGAGCTGTTTCGCCGTAATGGCACCCTGTATAACCGCATATCCGAGGGCGACATTTTTGGCCAAATGGGTCTATTGATGAACAATCGTGTGCGGATGCCCGCGAAAGCGATTGAAGACACCTTGATCTATTTTATTCCGGAGGCCACGTTTAATCGCTTGTTTGATGATTTTGAGCATTTTGCCGATTTTGTCGAGGTGGAAGATAGAACACGCTTGCGCCAAGCGGTATCAAGCCACAATGAAGCCAATGATCTCACCACCTCCAAAGTGAAGAAACTGATTATTCGCGACCCGGTGATGATTGCCAGTACTGACTCCGTGCAATATGCCGCGCAAGTGATGTCGCAAGAAACCGTCTCATCGATTTTGGTCATGGGTGATGAGCCCAATTCAGAAACAGGGCTCAAACCGGTACTGGGGATTATTACCGATCGAGACTTGCGTAACCGGGTGTTAGCAGAAGGTTTGCCTTATGAAACGCCGGTTCAGGAGATCATGTCGCCACAGTTGATTACCTTGGATCATAATGCGTATATTTTTGAGGCCATGCTGACCATTCTGCGCTCCAACTTGCACCATGTGCCGGTGCTACAACACGGCAAGCCGATTGGTGTGGTTGCCTTGTCTGATATTGCACGCTACGAGTCGCAAAACAGCTTGTTCTTGGTGGCGAGTATCTTCCGTCAGCAGTCGGTCGAGGATTTGGTGATCTTATCTAAGCAGGTCAAAGATTGCTTTGTACGCATGGTCAATGAAGATGCCAACTCGCATATGATTGGCTCGGCACTGTCGGTGATTGGACGCAGTTTTAAGCAGCGTCTTTTAGAGCTTGCCGAAGAAGAGTTGGGTGAGCCGCCTGTGCCGTATTGCTTTTTGGCGATGGGCTCTATGGCGCGTGATGAGCAGCTGATTGTCACCGACCAAGACAACGCAATTATCCTTGATGACAACTACGATCATGGCCAACACAATGCGTATTTTGAAGCCCTGTCTAAGCGCGTCTCTGATGGCCTAAACGCATGTGGTTATACCTACTGCACCGGTAATATCATGGCGACCAACCCCGAGTGGCGTAAAACGCTGAAACAATGGGAGCAATGCTTTGCCGATTGGATAGATAATCCTAGCCCGCGTTCACTGCTCGACAGTAATATTTTCTTCGACTTGGATGGGGTGCATGGTCGCACAAACTGGGCCGAACAACTTAAAGCTTTCGTGGGTCGTCGCGCCCGTCGCAATAATCGCTTTTTGGCGTCCATGGCGCGTAACGCCTTGAACCGCACTCCACCATTAGGCTTTTTTAAAGATTTTGTCATGGAGCAAGACGGTCGCCACAATAATTCGATTAACTTAAAGCGGCGTGGTACCGCGCCCTTAGCCGACTTGATACGTGTTCATGCATTGGCGACCGATTCGCGCTCGCAAAACTCGTTTGAGCGTTTAGACGATATTATCGAAGCAGGGATCTTACCCAAAGGCCGCGGTCCCGATCTGCGCGATGCGATGGAGTTTATTTCGATGGTCAGGATCCGTCACCAAGCATTAGATATAGAAGCGGATCGTGAACCTGATAACAATATTGAGCCGGAGAACTTATCTGACTTTGAGCGCCGTAATTTAAAAGACGCCTTTCAGATTTTAAGTAATGCCCAGAAATTTTTGAAATTCCGTTATCAGCCCAATCGGTCGTAAAGGAAGGATATGTTCCACTTTAATCTTAGGAAAAAAGAGGATGCAGACCAGGTAGACTGGCGTGCGATGCTAGACACGAAACGCGAGACCGTGCAGCACGAAACCTTGCAGGCCTTTTATCAGCAAGGATGGGTGTCACCCGACACGCCCGTTTCGCAAGTGCCGTTTGTGGCGCTTGATTTTGAAACAACGGGGCTCGATAGCCAGCAAGATGCGATTGTCAGTATTGGCTTAGTGCCTTTTACTCTCAATCGTATTCGCTGCCAACAGGCACAGCATTGGATTGTGAACCCCAACCGACCACTTGCCGAATCGTCGATTGTCATTCACGGCATCACGCACTCCGACATTGTCAATGCACCGGATTTTTCCCATGTGATTGAGCCACTACTCAGCGCGCTGGCCGGTTCAGTGGTGGTGGTGCATTATCGCCGGATTGAACGCGAGTTTTTGGATCGTGCGATAAAAGAGCGGCTAGGCGAGGGTATTATTTTCCCCATGGTCGATACCATGGAATTAGAAGCCTGGAAGCATCGCACCGGCAAGCGTAGCTTCGCTGACTGGATAGCCCGTCGGCCGCCGGAATCGATTCGCTTGGCTGATAGTCGGCAGCGCTATCAGTTGCCATTTTATCAAAGCCACCATGCGCTTACCGATGCAATCGCCACTGCTGAGCTGCTACAGGCACAAATTGCATACGACTTCTCGCCTGATACACCCATTAGTGAGTTATGGCGATAATAAACAAAGACACAATGAACGTTTCTCGTGTGGTTTCCGTATTCGTCGACAAGGCGTATAATTTGCGTGCTACAAGCCAGTGACGGAAAGTAAGAGGAACACAAATGACATTGATCCACGTAGTAGAGGGGCTGGCATTCGGTCTCGGGGTGCTGTTGTTATCATCGTCGGTTGGCTTTGCCTATTGGGGATTGACGCTCAAACCGGAAGAAGCAGAAGATATGACAGCGCGTAAAATTGAGTTGGGTTTTTACGCCGGCGCGTGTCTGGTTTTTACGCTGTTAATCGGGTATTGGTTGAGCGTGTAAGTTCATCGCCTTAAAAAGTGAGCCCAATAAAAAAACCACCGAATCACCGGTGGTTTTTTTGTTCTATCGGCTTGGCATTACCAAACGTCTTTATCGATTTGCTTATCCAGTTTCGGGAATTTGGTACGATCAAAGGTCGGGTTTTTACCCGCACGACGCTGGTCTTCGTAGTCTTTCATCAAGGCGAACGCGACGCCAGACAGCAGCGCAATCGCGACCAAGTTAATCACAGCCATCATCCCCATTGATAAGTCAGCAAAGCTCCAAATCAGTGGCAGATCCATCACCGCGCCCATCAGCACCATTGCGAGCACCGCAATACGATACAACAAGATGGCTTTACGACACTTAAAGATATACTCGATGTTAGACTCGCCATACGAATAATTGGCGATGATCGAGGTAAAGGCAAACAGCAGAATCGCGATGGCGATAAAGGCAGCGCCCCAATCACCGACTTGGCTGACCAAGGCTTCTTGCGTCAGTGCAATACCTGTCAGGCCGCTCTCAGGCTCAAGCATGCCTGAGATCAAGATAATCGATGCGGTCGCGGTACAAATGACAATGGTATCGACGAAGACACCCAGCATCTGGACGTAGCCCTGCGCGGCAGGATGATTCGGCTTGGTAGTCGCCGTTGCCGCAGCATTAGGGGCTGAACCCATACCTGCTTCGTTTGAGAACAAGCCGCGTTTAATCCCTTGCATCATTGCTTGCGCGATCGCATAGCCCATGGCACCGCCTGCAGCCTGCTCCAAGCCTAATGCGCTTTTGACAATGGTTGTAATCACTGCGGGAAGCTGTTCGATGTTCATGGCAACCACGACCAAGGCAACCAATAAATAAGCCAGTGCCATAAAGGGGACAATCAGCTCTGCAACGCGTGCGACTGAGCGCATGCCGCCAAAAATAACCGGTGCGGTGACCAACGCCAGACCAATACCGACAGCGAGATCATTAAAGCCAAACGCGGTGTCCATGGCTGCGGCAATGGAATTCGATTGCACCCCGTTAAAAGCCAAACCAAAGGCGATAATCAAGCAAATGGCAAATGCAATCCCAAGCCAACGTTGACCCAAGCCTTTTTCGATGTAGTAAGCCGGGCCTCCGCGGTAGGTTTTGTCGTTGTGGTTCACTTTGTACGCTTGCGCGAGAGTGGATTCGACAAAGCTGGTGGCCATACCCACCAGGGCGGTTAGCCACATCCAGAAAATAGCACCCGGGCCACCAAGATACAGCGCCACCGCGACACCTGCCATATTCCCGGTGCCGACACGCGCGGCAAGACTGGTACTGAATGCTTGGAACGACGAGATCCCGCCTGATGCGCCATTACGGCTGTCTGCCATCAGTTTAAACATGTGGCCAAAGTTACGGAATTGAATGAAGCCTGATCGCACCGTGAAGTACAAGCCTAAGCCAATCAAAAGATAAATCAGTACGCTGCCCCAAAGGAGGCCGTTACCTGTATCGACTACGGACACAAATAGATTTTTAAGTAGTTCCATCATTAAACTCTGTTTTGTCTGTTGGGAGACGCCTTGCACGGTTGTTGCTCGAGCCATAACCCGATGATTACCGAATGCGAGGGTCGACAACCACTGTCCTTGTGAGATCGCTGCCATCCATGCAGGTGAGCAACGCGTCACTCGAGAAAGTCATGCATCAAGGCCTGATATGACGAGTGGACGTTGAGTCTGCAACAGCATTTTGAATCCATGCTCGGCTGTTGCCAGAGTGCGCTTTGATTAGCCATGCCGATGTTTCAACGCACCGGTACACTAATTGGAGCACGCCGGATAATACCGATATTTGTGAGACAAAACACTATATGATTAGCGAAGTGTTGGTTTTTTAATCGGTTGCGTGTGTTAATAACAGCACCAAAAACTGTAACCAAAATGTAATGCTTTGCAGGCTAATTGCTTGATGTTAAAGCAGTCCAGGTTCAATTGGATAAATAATATAGCGTAAATAATGACTATTTATTCACATTGTTAAGACTGAGCAAAATGTGATCGACAGCACGTAATATCAGCAAAATCGAGTGGTAAGCATGCAAGCCATTCGGAAACGCCAACCGTTTTTGTCAGAAAAAGTAGCGGCCGCATGCCTAATTGATTAGGGAGGTGAGTTTTTTTTCGCCAGCAGATCGCGTCTCACCATCTCAATCGCAGATAAAGCGGTATCTGGATCAATGGCATGGTTTTCGAGCAAGTAAATAAGATCGACAGCGAGTTTGACGTCATCAGGGGCGTTTTCTAAGGCGCTTGGTGTCGACGCGTGCGGGTCAGTCATGATACCTCCGAGCTGGATGCAAAATCAGCAAAGTGAATAAGGGCCGCTTGAATGAGTTGTTCGTGCAACGGCACCAAACTGGTGTGCGAGTCATGGTATCCGCCACCAATCACCGCGGCGACCGGAATATCATGCTTGGCACAGCGTGAGAGTACCCCGCTATCGCGTTGATAAATGCCCTCGGTCGATAACGCCAAATAGCCAAGCGCATCGGCTTGGTGGACATCGACCCCCGCATCATAAATCACCATATCAGGGCGGTATTGTGCGAGGGCGAGATCTAACAAGGGCAAAAAAGCGCTGAGATAGTCCTGATCGCCTGTGCCTGTTGGCAGGGGTAAGTCCAAATCGGAGGGCGGTTTGCGTGAGGGAAAATTTTTCTCGCAATGGACAGAAAAAGTCACAATATCGGGGTGGTCGGCGGCCAAGGCGGCGGTGCCATCGCCATGATGTACATCACAATCGACAATCATCACCTTATCAATGCCTGGCTGGGTGAGCGCATGGCGGGCGGCAATCATCAAATCATTAAATAAACAAAAGCCGCTGCCAAAGTCGTAGTGCGCATGGTGATAGCCGCCGGTGAGATGAATAGCAAGGCCTGAATCCAGAGCGTGATCGACCGTCAGTGTGGTGCCGCCGAGCGAGGTTAAACTGCGTGCGATCAATGCGTCGCTCCATGGAAAACCAATCCGACGCATTTTGACTAAGGGGAGATCCCCTGCCAGCAACTGACTGACATACTCGGGATCATGAACGGCATCAATCACTTTCCGAGTGGCCGGGGTCGGTTGATGAAATTCAACCGGTAATGCCAGGCGTTGTAACCGCTCAAACAACAATCGATATTTTTGCAAAGGGTAGCGGTGGCCGTCGGGAAGGGGAAAGTCCGAGTACACCGGATGATAAATCAATGGCAGCACGTATCTCTCCTGGTTGAGCGCTCGGGTTTGACGCTTGGTGTGAGCTGAACGTGAATCACGATTTTTTTTCTCGGTAACTGATCGTGGTTTCGATACGCTCTCGCGCCTTGGTGCAGCGTGCTAGGCGTTGTTCTAAGGCAAGCACTTGTTTTTGGTACTGCTGACGCACCGCAGGGGTCGATGCCATCTCGACGCTGGCATTGGCGTCTCGGAGTTTATCGGCCAGTCGACGCTCCCAATCTTGGTGCTTGGCTAAGTCTTGATAAAGCTCACCAATCGCCTGGCGTCGTGGCCCGCGTTTGGCTTGCTCTTGCTTACGTAACGGCTGTGTCGCCAGTTCACGTTGTAGCGCGGTGATTTGCGATAACAAGGTGTCGCAAATATGGGTCGCACGTGCATCGGTCAGCGCCCCTTGTTGGTGATCGCGCTGCATCACTGCCAGCAATCCTTGGGCTTCGTTCACACAGGGTGTGAGCAATTTGCCTTTGCAATGAAAAAGCGTTGTCGCGAATAAAGGCGCGCGGGCTTCGCCACGGCGTCGGTCGACCTCTGCGGCTTGATTGGCCAGTTGCTCAAGGTGTTGGGACATTGCATCGATTTGCGCTTTCATTATGGGTCTCTCAGTCACGCACAGCGGCGACGATAACGGCGATTAAAACCAAGCATCAACGGCCAGTTTACCGGCTAAAATCACCACCGCGGTCACAAAAATAGGTCGAATAAACTGACTGCCAAAACGAATCGCGGAGTGGGCGCCAATAAACGCGCCTAGCATTAAGCATACGCCCATGGTCAGCCCAAGCGCCCAGTTCACATGGCCCAAAAGCGCAAACGCCACCAATGAGGTAATATTACTGGTGAAGTTCATCGCTTTCGCCAATCCGGAAGAGAGCAAAATATTCATCCGATAGAGCGACATGGTAGACACCGTCCAAAACGCGCCCGTACCCGGACCGGCAACGCCATCATAAAAGCCCAACGACAGGCCTTGGCTCCATTGCTTCATCGGTAGCTTAGGGCAGCGCGCAGGGAGCTGGTTGTTATCTCCCTTAGGGTGGGGATGCCAAACGGTGTAAATCGCTGCCACAAGCACCACCACGGGGATCGCCTTTTCTAACCATTCAGTGCTTAGCACATCAACCAGTAAAGTCCCTGCGGTTGCGCCAATCAAGGTGCCCCAAAACGCGTGTTGCCAAAATAAAGGCGAAAAAAGACGTTTTTTATAATAGGTAAAGGCGGCGGTGCTGGAGGCAAAGGTCGCGGCCAGTTTGTTGGTACCTAACGCCACATGGGGCGGCAAACCCAGTGATAACAGGGCTGGAACAGTCAGCATGCCGCCACCGCCGGCGACGGCATCGATAAAGCCGGCGACAAAAGCAGTCAGCCCTAGGATCACTAAGGTCGAAAGATCAATCAATTCAAGCATAGTCACTCGTTAATTTAAGGTTCGATCACGCGTTTGAATGGCGGCAGCGAGTCGAGTAAAGATTGGCCATATCTGCGGGTGATAATGCGCCGGTCAAGAAGCACTACCTTACCAGAGTCTTCCTCTTTGCGCAGTAGACGACCGACTGATTGCACCAGCTTTTTACTCGCTTCTGGGACCGCGATTTGTAAAAACGGATTGCCACCGCAGCGTTCAATGTACTCCGCGTGAGCTTCTTCCACTGGAGAAGTGGGGACCGCAAAGGGAATTTTCGTAATAATGAGATTAGTCAATAAGTTACCGGGCAAATCTAAGCCCTCGGAAAAACTGCCGGTGCCAAAAATTATACTGGTTTTGTCCGCACTGACTGCTTGCTGATGGGCCTTTAATAGCGCCGTGCGTGATTGTGTGCCCTGACAGAGCAGTTGCCAGCCGCGTTGTGTGACCGTTTGCTCAATGGCTTGGGTGACTTGTTTCATCTGCCAATAAGAGGCGAACAATACCAAGGACGCTCGCTCGCCCTCTAAGTGCTCAAGGATTTTCTCGCTCAGCGCCGCCGTAAAGGCACTGGCTTGCGGCTCACAAGGCATGGTTGGGATCACCAAGCGCGCTTTATTGGCGTAATCAAACGGCGAGGGCAAGGCTAAATAGCGCGAACCGTCGCTTTCACTCAGTCCGACTTGGCGGCAAAAATAGCTAAAGCGATTCAGGGCGCGCAAGGTCGCAGAAAACAGGCCAATCCCGGCGGCGCGAGACCAGAGCATTTGATCCAGACGCCAGCCTACTTCTAAGGGAGAGACATGCACCCAAAGATCCGCCTCGCGCTCACGGCAGGCTTGCACCCAACGGGCAAGCGGTGCGCCTTTATCGGCATTCGGTTGGGCCATTAAGGTCCAGACTTTTTCTAAATTTTCTAACCGTTGGAGGAAAAACGCGGTTTCGGCAAGCGCCGGATCAGCCAGTTTGGCGGAAATGTCATTTTCTTTCAGACGCTCATTGATCAAATCATGGATCTTTCCCAATGCCTGATGAGCTTTTTTGCTCGCGGTTTTAAGCTGCTCACTGGGTGCAATTAGGGCTCCGGGCAGTTCACCGTCGGCAAAGCGATAACAACCGTCGTCGTTGAGCGACAGTTGACTGAGCATGTTTTTTGCCTCGCGTAATCCTGGGATCAGGGTTTGTATCGCCTCGAGTAAGCTATCAACAAAGCGGTGTGCACGTTTGATATCCGCAGTGTTCCCGAGTTTAGTGGCGGCTTGATTGAGCTTTTCTAACCAGCCCACCACGCCAAGCAAACTGGCACTGGCGGCTGAAAAGTCACGCGCCACCGTGGGAAGGTGGTGCGCCTCGTCAATCATATACAGGCACTGCTCTGGCTCGGGCAAGATCACCCCGCCGCCGAGTTCGAGATCGGCGAGCAGCAAGCTGTGATTAACCACCACCACATCCGCTTTATCCATCGCCTCGCGCGCTTTGGCAAAGGGACAACCACGGTGAGCGGGCAGGCCAGCATGGCAGGTGTGTTTGTCAGAGGCGATCGCTTGCCATAGGTGATCGGCAATCGGTTTGGGCCAGCTGTCGCGGTCACCATCCCATTTTCCTCGACTCAGGGCAACGTAAAGATCATTCAGCAGCAATTGCTCGCTGCGCTTAGGTTTTTGAGCAAATAGCGCCCCTTGGATGCTCTCGGTCTCTGCCACTGCACTCAGCTTGTGTGCACAGCAATAACGTTGCCGCCCTTTCGCCAAGATAAAATCAAACGGCTTGGGGCAGATACGATGAAAAAACGGGATATCTTTATCGGCGAGCTGCTCTTGCAACGCCACGGTTGCGGTCGACACCACCACTTTTTTATTGTTGTTAAGCGCAAACGGGATCGCGCCCATCAAATACGCCATTGATTTGCCCACCCCTGTGCCGGCCTCGGCCACCAGTAGCCGACGCTTGGGGTCATAATCACCCGCCAAGGTTTTGGCCAGCTCTGCCACTAAATAGTTCTGAGCTTTGCGCGGAATAAAGTAGGGAAGTTGGTCTTGTAGCGTTTGGTAGCACGCGCGAATGTCTGATTTTACGGCAGGGCTGAGCATCAACAGGTCCGAGTAGTAAAGGATAAGCCCCAGTATAACACGGAGAAAAAACGTGAAAACGATCGCGAAATGTAAGTTTTCCTTACAGATATGAGATCTTGGTCACGAATTTAATTTGAACCATTCGCTGCTATCTTGCTGATCTGCCGTTTGATTAACAAAAAGCCGTATTTAAGCTATTGATTAGTTTTTTATTCTAAAAATGAAATAATAAAAAGCAGTATTCAGAATTTTATATCGCAAAGGGTTGTTGTTAAATTTCATCAACGCACACTGCTAACGAGGTTTAAACTGTGATCTTAGTTCATTAATGTTTACTATCTGTTTGTTTTTAAGTGTTTTTTGTCTATTTTGTAATGCGCTTCCAGCCAGTTGACAGAACCTCAAATGTTCTGCACGATTAGCCACGAAGTTTCAGTGAACTGGCATTTTGTGCTTCGCAGCGTTTGCTGCTGGTAACAGAGTGACAGTCACCATAAAACAGAGTTCCATGAAGGAACTCATAATGACTAAATAGAAAAGGCAGTGGATTAACCATGAAAAAGACTATTCTAGCAATGGCAGTACCAGCTCTGCTGGCTGCTGGCTCAGCATCAGCAAGCATCAACCTGTATGACGCAGAAGGCGTTAAAGTAGACGCATCAGGTGCCGCTGAAGTTCAATACTTCCAAGCTGTAGGTGAAGATCGCGACGGTGAGTGGCGTCTAGATGACGGTGACTTTGCAGTAAATACCGAAGTTGCAATCTCTGATGATTTAGCCGCTATCGGTCATTTTGCATTTAAATTCGAAGAGCGCACTACTGAAAACGACGAATTGTATGTTGGTTTCAAAGGTAGTGATTGGGGTACGCTTACTTTCGGTCGTCAGTTGTTAATCAACGATGACATGGGCATCACCAAAGATTACGAGTTGTCAACAGCTCTTAACAGCACTCTTCAAACCGAAGGTAACCAAGTTGCTAAATACGTTTACGACAACGGCACTTTCTACGCGGGCTTCTCTACAGTACAGAACAGTGATGGCGAAGAAGCTACTGATGATTATAAAATCTATGATGGCCGTCTTGGCTATCGTGTAGCTGACGTTGACATGCGCGTCTACTACTACTATGCAGATGACGCAAATGTTAACGGTACAGATGATGGTTATGTGTACAACGCAAATTCTGACGTAGAAAACTACAACTTCGAAGTTGAGTATGCTGGCATCGAGAATGTAAGCCTAGCAGCGTCTTACGGCGTGAACACCGTTGATGATGGCTCTAGCAAAGAAGAAGCTGACTTCTTCTCTGTTGCAGCTGATTATACGCACGGTAAAACCACTTACGCTATCGGTATCGACAACAAAGATAACGACAGTGAAGAAGACGTAACCGGTTACTACGCTAACGTGACTTATGCACTGCACAGTAACGCGCACGTGTACGCAGAAGTTGGCGACAACGACGCTGACAAGCAAGACTGGGGTTACGTAGCAGGTATGGAAGTTAAGTTCTAATTGAGCTTAAATCCTATTGCTAAGTTGTAGCACTGATTACAAAAGCCGCCTTAGGGCGGCTTTTTTCGTCGTATCGTTTGGAGTGACAATGAAGAAGTTAACAAAAGCCGCATGGATGCTGGGTGCACTGATGGCATCGAGCGCCATCCATGCGGCGGAAATTACCTCCGCCCGTCATATTGAATTTTTGGTGGTGGATGGCAGCAAAGTCAGTTTTGACAACTGGGCGCCGCAGCAGACCATTGAACTTGCTAATGGCACCCACCAGTTGGTGATGCGCTTTGATGGCGAAGTAAAGCGAGGAAGTAAAGAGGTGATTTTTACCTCGCGTCCGTATCTGTTTGAGCTAGACGTTGATGGCCGCGATGCCACCATTAACATTGATGCCAATCTAAGAGTGAAAACCCAGGCGACCAGCTATTTTGATGATAACCCACAATGGCAAGCCGAGTTTGATAATAGCGAGGTAATGCCGTTAGAGGCCGTCGAGCTTAAAGGTGATGGCTTTGGCGCCTATGCCGATATGGAAGCGCTGGTGGCCGAGTACAACCGCGAAAACGGTATTATTATCGACCAAGGTGAAAGCAAAAACCTTAACGACGTGTTAGTCGAGGTCGACGACCAAGGACAAGCCTCTATTAAAGGCGATGCCTTGTCGCAGCTTAAGCTTTGGTACACCAAAGCCAGCGACCAAGAGCGTAAAACCTTCCGTCGTTGGATCATTGATCAAGATTAAGCGCGTGTTCGGGGGAGGCGTGGTAGTCAGTATCACCCACTTGACAGCTTTACACGGTTATTAAAAAACGCGCCCAGCTGATGCTGGGCGCGTTCCGTTTAAGCCACGATGAGACAAGCGAAAGTCGACCTGGGCTCACACCGATTTACGGGGGCCCGTTGTCGCGCGGCGAGTGGCCGGATCGTGGTGATAATAGTTTGATGCGCGGCACTGCGGACAGCGCTGCTCCGCGGCATCTTTGATTAAATCATCGAGTGGAATGTCACTCTCACAATCGGCACACAATCCGTAAATTTCCAAATCCATGGCACACAAAGCCGCATCGACTTTTTCCAGACGTTCACCGAGGCAACGAATTGCGCCAGGTAGGCCTTGGCTTTCTTTGATCAGCTCTGTGACAGTCAGGGTGTCGCAATGCTTGTCCCAGTCTTCACGCAAACGCGTGGTTAAGGTGGCGATCAGCTCGGCACGCTCACGAGTGAGCTTACGCCGCAGCTGCGCAAGAGTATTTGTATCCATGGTCAGTTCGCTTGATTGGCTAAATGACGTTTATCATGACCCAATGCACCAAGTTGTTACCCTGATGTAAATCAATAATCGGATTAAAACCTTACAAAACGTCCGTTTTTAGCGGGGCCAAGCTAGGCTATAGTAGCTACTCACTGATGTTATGTTGTTGTGAGCGTTGTAACCTATGAGTCACGAATTTAAAGAACCTTATAACCTAAAGTATTTTATCGGCTTTTTGTTGGTCTTACTGATCCCCACCTTACCCGCAAGCCTCACTTGGCTCGGGATTGTATTTGGCGGTTAATCACCGCCTTATTCAATACTGCCTCATTTTTCCTAAGCTCGCCCTGTACCCATTGCGGCTGGATCACTACACTGGGGTAAGAGGGTCACCCTGGTGACCGTGCGGCAATAAGGGCAAGTTGGCTATGCAGTCAAAAGCGGTGCAGTCAAACGCGCCACAGTCAAAAGCGCGACAAACAACACCCGCGCCGCCAGCTCCATCCGTCGCTTGGCGTTGGGCGTGGAACGGTTTGGGTTGGTTTTGGGTCGCACTCGGTGCCGCCGGGGCGTTTTTGCCTGTGTTACCAACAACCCCGTTTTTGTTGCTCGCAAGCGGCTGTTTTATGCGCGGTTCTCCCCGTATCGCCAATTGGCTTCATGCCCATCCAACGTTCGGGCCAATATTGACTGACTGGTATCAACAACGCGCCATCAGCCGGCGGGTCAAAAAGCGGGCAACGGTGATGATCGTGGCCAGTTTCTCATTCTCAATGTACATGGTGCCAGCGCTCTGGTTAAAAGGCATGCTACTGCTTTGTCTGATTGTGCTCTTATGCTGGTTTCTCCGCCTGCCTGAGACGGAATCTGTTGCTGGTACGGCCGAAAATTCATAATATGGCGGTTTGCGTTTTTTACCGATGAGAATTGGCCATGAGCAACGACAACTTGGATGTGATTAAACAAAGCATTCAAACCATTCCTGATTACCCTAAGCCAGGCATCTTATTTCGTGACGTCACCAGCTTGATGGAAGACCCGACCGCCTACCAGGCCACCATTGATGCCCTGGTAGCAAAGTATCGGGATCAAGGCTTTACCAAGGTGATTGGCACCGAATCGCGCGGCTTTTTATTTGGCGCGCCCTTGGCCTTAGCGCTGGCATTGCCATTTGTGCCGGTGCGCAAGCCAGGCAAATTGCCACGGGCGGTGATCAGCGAAAATTACCAGCTAGAATACGGTGAAGATACGCTTGAGATCCACAGTGATGCCATTGATGACGGTGATAAAGTGCTGGTGATCGATGACTTGCTCGCCACCGGTGGCACCATTGAAGCCACGGTCAAATTAGTGCGTCGGTTGGGCGGCACCGTGGAACACGCCGGTTTTGTCATTAGCCTACCGGATATTGGCGGTGAGGAAAAACTGACGGCGCTTGGCGTTAGTGTGTACAGTTTGTGCGAGTTTGCCGGCCATTAATGGTGAACACGACGCTGGGCCTTGGGTCATTTATCAGCCACTAGGAAGCCAATTGACATGAGTTATCAAGTTCTTGCACGCAAATGGCGCCCCCATAACTTTGACGCGGTGGCGGGGCAGAGCCATGTGCTGACGGCGCTCGCCAATGCGCTCGATCATGACCGCCTGCACCATGCTTACCTGTTCAGTGGAACGCGGGGAGTGGGCAAAACCACCATCGCACGTATTTTTGCCAAAGGATTAAATTGCGAGCAGGGCGTGTCGTCCTCACCGTGTGGCCAATGCGCCACCTGCCGTGAAATTGATGAAGGGCGTTACGTTGACTTGTTGGAAATTGATGCAGCGTCACGCACCAAGGTAGAAGATACGCGCGAGCTGCTTGATAACGTCCAGTATAAACCCGCACGCGGACGGTATAAGGTGTACCTGATTGATGAGGTCCACATGCTGTCGCGGCATAGTTTTAATGCCTTGCTTAAAACGCTGGAAGAGCCACCCGAGTATGTGAAATTTTTGCTGGCGACCACGGATCCGCAAAAATTGCCGGTGACCATTTTGTCGCGCTGCTTGCAGTTTCATTTAAAACATTTTGACGCCAGTCAGATCCAAACCCAGCTCGATTACATTCTTGGTCAAGAGGGCGTCGAAGCTGACGCGCGCGCGCTGATGCTACTGTCACGTGCGGCAGAAGGCAGTATGCGCGATGCGCTGAGCTTAACCGATCAAGCGCTTGCGCTCGGTAACGGTCAGATTAGCACCCGCGCAGTAGCAGAAATGCTAGGGACCTTAAGCAGTGACAATGCGTTGTTGTTACTGGAAGCATTAGTGAATCAAGATGCGGTTGAGCTGATGAATGGGCTGGCGCAGATTGCACAAATTGGCGTCGAATGGGATGGGTTGCTTAAAGAGCTCGCAGGCCAGCTTCATCAAATTGCGTTGGCGCAAACACTGCCACAAACCCGCGATGATGCAGAGGGTGATCACGCGCGCATACAGGCTTTAGCGTCGCGCTTAACGCCGCAAGATGTGCAGCTATGTTACCAAATAGCGCTGCAGGGTCGACAAGATTTACCCTATGCCCCCGATGGACGTGCGGGGCTAGAGATGGTATTGCTGCGGATGTTGGCGTTCCAGCCGGTTAAAACGGTCCCTTATGAGCCGGTGACTATTGCCGTGCCCGAACACGCCCCAACGTCGCAGTCGCAGCCAAGCGCCTCAAGTATGGCGTCAGGCGCCCAGCCCAAAGCGGCGAGCGAAAACCCTGATCCAACTCAAGCGATTAGCGCATTAAAAGCGCAAGTTGCCGCGTCGGATCGCCGTGGGCCTACCTCATCCGAATCATCTATCTCGGCGACACCCACTGCGCCTGACACCAGGCCGGCCGATCCGATCGCATCTGTGCCTGATCACGCTTCGTCGGCGGCTGATCACGATGACAGCACACCGATATCGCCTGCATCGGCTCCCGCGACAGACGCGACGCCAGCAACGGACGCGGCTCCAGCTAAGGATACGACGCCAACAACGAACGCATCAGACGTGCCAGCCAGTGAGGCACCCGCGTCTGCGGCATCGAGTTTGATTCAAGCCCGCAACCAGCTGCGTAGCAGGATGAAGCGACAAACTAGTCAGACAGAGTCTGGCGCAAAAAAGGCGAGACAGACACCGGCCAAGAGTGATGCATTATCTGTGTTGGATCGCGTTGCGACCGCTGCAGAATCGACATCGCCTGTGTCTGACGCCAACTCAGTCGCGACCTCCACTGCAACGCCATCTGAGCCGGTGCCCGCACGGCAACGCGACACATCATTGGCGGCGACGGAGCCTTATCAATGGCGTCCTTCTCAGCCCCAAGCCAAGGCGCCAGCCACCGCGTCGTCGTTGACGCCAAAGGCGCTCAAACAAGCGCTTGAGCATGAGAAAACGCCAGCAATGCGCGATAAGTTGGTGCAGGAGACTAACCAACAAGATCCTTGGTGTGCGTTGGCCGATAGCCTTGAGGTCGAGCGGTTGGTGAAACAAATGGCGCTCAATGCCGCTATGGTGCGTGAAGGCGACCAGGTTCGGCTGACATTAAGGCCTGATCAATCACATCTGAATACCGAAAAAGCGCAGCAACAATTAACGCAGGCCTTGACGACGGCCTTGGGCGCCCCCATAACCTTGGAGGTACAGCTCGGCACGTCGGGAATCACACCGTTAGAGCGGCGCGAGCAACGCTATCAACAAAAATTAGCGCAGGCGACACACAGCCTGCATAATGATCCGAATGTCACTTTTATGCTTCAACGTTTTGCGGCGGAGTTAGAAGAAGACAGCATTCGACCAATTTAAGACACCTAACCAAGAGAGAGAATTATGTTTGGTAAAGGCGGAATGGGCAACATGATGAAGCAGGCGCAGCAAATGCAAGAGCGCATGCAAAAAGTACAAGAAGAAATTGCCAGCATGGAAGTGACAGGCGAAGCGGGCGCAGGCATGGTGAAAGTGACCATGACAGGCAGCCATAGCATCCGTCGTGTCGACATCGATGATAGCTTGATGGAAGACGATAAAGACATGCTGGAAGACTTGATTGCAGCCGCATTCAACGATGCTGCACGTCGTGTTGAAGAGCAACAGAAAGAAAAAATGGCAGACGTGACAGGCGGTATGCAGTTACCACCGGGCATGAAAATGCCGTTTTAATCTATGCGCACCAGCCAGTTACTTGAACAGCTGATGGACTCGCTGCGTTGTTTACCTGGGGTGGGTCCCAAGTCGGCGCAGCGAATGGCGTATCATCTTTTGCAACGTAATCGCCAAGGGGGGCTTGCCCTGGCGCAGTCACTGAGCACGGCAATGACCGACATTGGCCACTGCAGCCAGTGCCGGACATTTACAGAGCAAGACGTGTGTGCCATTTGTGATAACCCGAAACGACAAGCAACCGGACTGATTTGTGTGGTTGAAAGCCCGGCCGATATTGCCGCCGTTGAAGCGACCGGCCAATATGCCGGGCGCTATTTTGTCTTAATGGGGCACTTGTCGCCATTAGATGGGATTGGGCCGGCAGATATCGGTTTAGACGTTTTGGAAAAGCGCTTGCAAAGTGAACCGATTGAAGAGCTTATTCTGGCGACCAATCCCACGGTAGAAGGGGAAGCCACGGCGCAGTACATCGCCGAGCTTTGCCAAGAACACCAAGTGGGCGCGAGCCGTATCGCCCATGGTGTTCCCATGGGTGGTGAGCTTGAATTGGTGGATGGCACCACGCTGTCGCACTCCATCATTGGCCGCCAACAGCTTAAATACCGCTAACGGCGTCAATATCGCTAACCGCTTATCAAGCCTAACCGCCCGGTTAGGCTTTCTTTTTCTCAACTGATGTTTATTTGACCAGTCACACCTTGAAAGCGGCTGATGTGGCCCTTATATCCTGGGGTACTGAATATGAATTCTTCGTGACGTGGGTCGATTACCCACTCAGCCTTTAAACATCATAGTGTTAGGTAGATTGACATGAGCGTGAAAACCCCAGAAAAACACCAGTTTGGTTCAGATACCTCCAAATTGCTGCAGTTGATGATCCATTCTCTCTACTCAAACAAAGAGATCTTTCTTCGAGAGCTGGTCTCAAACGCGTCGGACGCCGCGGATAAGCTGCGCTTTAAAGCGCTATCAGCGCCTGAGCTGTATGAAAACGACGGTGATCTGCGTGTTCGTCTGTCTTTTGATAGCGAAGCCGGCACACTCACCGTGTCTGACAACGGCATCGGCATGAGCCGTGACGATGTTATTGCCAATCTCGGCACCATCGCCAAATCAGGCACCGAAGAGTTTTTAAAACAACTGAACGAAGACCAAAGCAAAGATTCCAACTTGATTGGCCAGTTTGGTGTCGGTTTTTACTCCGCCTTTATTGTCGCGGATAAAGTGACGGTACGTACCCGTGCTGCAGGGCTTGGGGCTGACGAAGCGGTGCAATGGGAATCGACCGGTGAAGGTGAATATACACTTGAGCCTGTTAGTAAAGCGGAACGTGGCACCGATATTACGCTGTACCTCAAAGACGATGAGAAAGAGTTCCTTAACGACTGGCGCCTGCGTGAAGTGATCGGTAAATATTCGGATCACATCGGTATTCCGGTTGAAATGTGGACACAAGAAAAAGACGAGGAAGGCAACGAGACTGGCGAAGGCAAATGGGAGCAAGTGAACAAAGCGCAAGCGCTATGGACCCGTGCCAAGTCCGATATCTCTGCTGAAGAATATAAAGAATTCTATAAGCATGTTTCGCATGATTTTGCAGAGCCGCTAACCTGGAGCCATAACCGGGTTGAAGGTAAAAATGATTACACCAGTTTGTTGTATATCCCCTCTAAGGCGCCGTGGGATCTTTACAACCGCGAGCACAAACATGGACTGAAACTCTATGTACAGCGCGTGTTCATCATGGATGATGCGTCACAATTTATGCCAAGCTACTTGCGCTTTGTACGTGGTTTGATTGATTCTAACGATTTGCCGCTCAACGTATCGCGCGAGATCTTACAAGATAACAAGATCACTCAATCGCTGCGGGGGGCGTGCACCAAGCGTGTTCTGTCGATGCTAGAAAAACTGGCCAAAAATGATGCCGACAAGTATCAAACATTTTGGCGTGAGTTTGGCTTGGTGATGAAAGAAGGCCCAGCGGAAGATTTCAGCAATAAAGAAAAAATTGCTGGCTTGCTGCGTTTTGCTTCAACCCAAGAAGACAGCGCTGAGCAAACCGTGTCGTTGGCCGACTATGTGTCGCGCATGAAAGAAGAGCAAGACAAGATCTACTACATCACGGCAGATAGCTATAACGCCGCGAAACACAGCCCACACTTGGAGCAGTTTAAAGCCAAAGGCATTGAAGTGATCTTGATGTACGATCGCATCGATGAATGGCTGATGAGCTACCTGACCGAGTTCGATGGCAAATCGTTCCAAGCGATCACCAAAGCGGATCTCGACCTCAGCCAATTCGACGATGAAGAGGCAAAAGCAGAGCGCGAAGAAACCGAAAAAGCGTTTGAATCTGTGGTTGAGCGGGTGAAATCTCACCTAGGTGAGCGGGTGAAAGATGTGCGCACCACGTTTAAGCTTTCAGACACCCCAGCTGTGGTTGTGACTGATCAGTTTGAAATGGGCACACAAATGGCGAAGTTGCTAGAAGCCGCTGGCCAGCAAGCGCCTGATGTGAAATACATTTTTGAGCTAAACCCAGAGCATGATCTCATCAAGCGCATGGCGGATGAAAGCGACGAGCAAAAATTTGGTACTTGGGTAGAAATGTTGCTCGGCCAAGCGATGTTGGCAGAGAAGGGCAGCATGGATGATCCGTCAGAGTTCTTGGCGTCGGTCAATCAACTTCTGACCAAGGTATAATCGACACAGGTCGAGTCAATCAACATACTCAGTGACGAACGACAAGCCCGGCCGGATGCCGGGCTTGATAGCGTTTGGCTAAGCGTGTATGTTTCGGGTCTTTGCGGCGATAGACGCAGTTTAACGAAACCTAAATAATCATAAAGGGGATCACTATGCGCATCATTCTTTTGGGTGCACCGGGCGCGGGTAAAGGGACGCAAGCGCAGTTCATCATGGAAAAATACGGGATTCCGCAAATTTCTACCGGTGACATGTTGCGCGCCGCGATTAAAGCGGGCACTGAGCTTGGTTTAAAAGCCAAAGCAGTTATTGATGCGGGCGAATTGGTGTCTGACGACATTATTCTTGGCCTAGTTAAAGAGCGTATCTCGCAAGATGATTGTGCCAACGGCTTCTTGCTAGATGGGTTCCCACGTACGATTCCGCAAGCGGATGGCCTTAAAGAGATCGGTATCGCGATCGATTACGTACTCGAATTCGACGTTCCGGACGACGTTATCGTAGAGCGTATGAGTGGTCGCCGTGCTCATCTGGCCTCTGGTCGCACCTATCACCTGGTTTATAACCCACCGAAAGAGGAAGGGAAAGACGACGTGACGGGCGAGCCGCTGGTGGTGCGTGATGATGATAAAGAAGAGACAGTGCGAGCGCGTCTAAACGTGTATCACAATCAAACGGCACCACTGATTGCGTACTATAAAAAAGAAGCCGATGCCGGCAATACCCAGTTTGTCACTTTTGACGGCACCCAAGCGGTTGAGCAGGTCAGCACCGAGATTCAAAAAGTACTCGGCTAATCAGCGCCACGCCCGATGCGGTGTAACCCTATGACGTCATCGGTATGACGGATAGCAGAAACCGGAGCAGACGATTAGTCGCTCCGGTTTTTTTATGGCAAGCTGCATGTCACTCATTACTATTATTCGCTCTTTGACTGAGCCGATGCCAAGGACAACCATAATGACAGAAAATAAACACCAAGTTGGCGTGCTATTGGTCAACTTGGGGACGCCAGATGAACCGACGCCCGCCGCGGTAAAGCGCTTTCTCTCTGAGTTTTTGCATGATCACCGAGTGGTCGATTTAACCCGCTGGTTATGGTGCCCATTATTGCACGGCGTGATTTTGCCGGTACGGTCACCCAAGGTCGCCAAACTGTATCAAAGTGTATGGATGGAGGAAGGCTCACCGTTAATGGTGTATGCCAAACGTCAGCGTGATGCGTTAGCAAAACAAGTAGATATGCCAGTTGCGTTGGGAATGACGTATGGTACACCGTCAATCATCCAGGGCATTGAGACGCTGGAGCAACAAGGCTGTGAAAAGGTTCTAATCGTACCGCTTTACCCACAATACTCGGCCACCACCACGGCGGCGGTCTTTGATAAAGTAGCCAAATCACTCAAAGGGCGACCACGTATTCCCGAATTGCGCTATGTGCATCATTATCACGATCACCCTGCTTATCAATCCGCGTTGGCGGCGTCGGTGAAACGCCACTGGGAGCAGCATGGAAAAGGGGATCGCTTGTTATGTTCGTATCATGGGATCCCGCAGCGTTTTGCCGATAATGGCGACCCGTACCCGCAGCATTGCCAACAGACCACCGCGTTGCTCCAAGCCGAATTAGGTTTGCCAGATGATGCCATTATGATGAGTTATCAATCACGGTTTGGCCGTGAAGAGTGGCTGAAGCCTTACACCGATAAAACCTTGGAAGGGTTGCCAGCCCAGGGGGTCAAAACGGTAGATATCATGACTCCCGCGTTCTCATCTGACTGCTTGGAAACCTTAGAAGAAATCGCCGGAGAGTGTCGTGATATCTTCTTAGAAGCCGGTGGCGAAGCCTTTCGTTTTATTCCATGCTTAAACGATGACAAGGCCCACATTGATTTACTTGCCGCGCTGGTGGCAGACCATACGCAAGGCTGGTAGGCAAGAAAATTCGTAGGCCAGACGCTACGCAGGCGCAAATTCTGTGATAGAATTCGCGCCTTCCTTCAATTAGCCAAGTTACACGAACCATGAAATTTCCAGGACAACGTAAGTCTAAACACTACTTTCCGGTTCATGCCCGGGATCCTTTGCTCAATCCTGCCACGGACCGCGGCTTTAAGCGCCCTCATGTCATCGGCATTGATCAAACCTTGGTCGATATAGAAGCGAAAGTAGGTGATGAGTTTCTGGAACGTTATGGTTTAAGCAAGGGCCACTCATTGGTGATTGATGATGAGCGTGCCGAAGCCTTGTATCAAGAGCTAAAAGATAACAACTTGGTGACGCATGAGTTTGCCGGCGGCACCATTGGTAATACCTTACACAATTATTCCGCATTGGCTGACGATCAGTCGATCTTGCTAGGGGTAATGAGTCAGGATATTCGTATTGGTAGTTATTCTTATCGGTATTTGTGTAACACCTCTAGCCGGATGGATCTGAACTACCTGCAACCGGTTCAAGGCCCGATTGGTCGTTGCTATGCGCTGATTGGCGATTGCGGTGAGCGTACGTTTGCCATCAACGAAGGCTTGATGAACCAACTCCATCCTGATTCGATTCCTGAGCATATCTTTGAAAACGCCTCGGCGTTGGTACTGACTGCGTACTTGGTCCGTTGTAAAGAAGGCGATCCGATGCCAGATGCGACCATGCGTGCGATCAAATATGCCAAAAAGCATAACGTGCCGGTAGTCATGACATTGGGCACCAAATATGTGATTGAACAAAATCCACAGTGGTGGCGCGATTTTCTCGCTGAACACGTCAGTGTGGTTGCCATGAACGAAGATGAAGGCGAGGCGTTGACCGGAGAAAGTGATCCACTATTGGCGGCTGACGCGACGCTACAATGGGTGGACATGGTGCTTTGCACCGCAGGCCCGATTGGCCTGTATATGGCCGGCTACAGTGAAGACAAAGCTAAACGTGAAACGTCACTACCGCTGCTACCTGGTGCGATTCCTGAGTTCAATATGTATGAGTTCAGCCGTCCAATGATCAAAGCCGATTGCGAAAACCCAATAAAAGTGTATTCGCATATTGCTCCTTATATGGGGGGACCGGAACGGATTAAAAATACCAATGGCGCGGGTGACGGTGCACTCTCTGCGTTGCTGCATGATATGTCAGCCAACCGTTACCACCGTGACAATGTGCCTAACTCGCGTAAACACCAGTATCCATTTTTGACCTACTCGTCTTTCTCTCAGGTGTGTAAATACGCCAACCGTGTGAGCTATGAGGTATTGGCGCAGCACTCACCACGTCTTTCTCGCGGGTTGCCAGAACGTGAAGATAGCCTGGAAGAAGCCTACTGGGAACGCTAAGGCGAGAGGCTTTGAATGCGAATAAAAAAACCGCCAATTTGGCGGTTTTTTATTGCGAGGATAAGGACGCTGTTATTGATACGCCTTTTCATGGACAGTGCGTACGGCGCGGCCAGAGGGATCGGCCTGGTTTTTGAAAGATTCATCCCACTCAATGGCTTTGGCACTTGAGCAAGCAATTGATGGGCCGCCTGGAACGCATTTCGCCGCATCGTCGAGCGGGAAAAGCTCTGCGAAGATCTCACGATACATATACGCTTCTTTGGTGGTCGGCGTGTTGTATGGAAAGCGAAATTCAGCGGTGGCTAACTGCTGGTCGCTGACCTTTTCGTCGGCAATGGTTTTTAAGGTATCAATCCAGCCATAGCCAACCCCATCGCTAAACTGCTCTTTTTGTCGCCATGCCACTGATTCAGGCAGTAAATCGCCAAAGCACTCACGAATGATGTGTTTTTCCATTTTACCGTTACCGCACATTTTATCGTCCGGTTTGATTTGCATCGCCACTTCCAAAAATGCTTTATCGAGGAAAGGCACACGGGCTTCCACCCCCCAGGCGGCCATCGATTTGTTGGCGCGGGCACAATCGAACATGTTTAGTGCGAGCAGTTTACGCACGGTTTCCTCGTGGAATTCTTGTGCGTTAGGCGCTTTGTGGAAATACAAATATCCGCCAAAGACTTCATCGGCGCCTTCACCGGAGAGCACCATTTTGATCCCCATCGCGCGAATTTTGCGTGACATCAAATACATAGGTGTAGAGGCGCGAATAGTCGTCACATCATAGGTTTCAATGTGATAAATCACATCGCGAATGGCGTCTAGCCCTTCTTGGATGCTGTAAGTGAATTCGTGATGAACAGTCCCTAGATGATCGGCAACCTCTTTGGCTGCTTTTAAGTCAGGCGCGCCCTCAAGGCCAATCGCAAATGAGTGCAAACGCGGCCACCAAGCCTGGCTTTGGTCATCATCTTCAACGCGGTTCGCCGCAAACTGTTTGGTGATCGCAGAGATCACGGAAGAATCGAGCCCGCCAGAGAGTAATACGCCATACGGCACATCGGTCATGAGCTGACGATGTACGGCACTTTCTAACGCCTCTTTGAGCGCGGCTTTATCGGTGCGGTTGTCTTTGACGGCATCATAGTCCATCCAATCGCGCTTATAGTAGCGGACAGGCTCACCCTGTTTACTCCATAAAAAGTGACCAGGAGGGAATTCGCTGATGGTTTTACATACCGGTGTCAGTGCTTTCATTTCTGACGCTACATAATAGTTACCGTGCTCATCATGGCCGTGATACAGCGGAATAATGCCAATATGATCGCGGCCAATCAAGTAGGCATCTTGCTCTTCATCGTACAAAATAAAGGCAAAAATACCGTTTAAGTAATCCAGCAGCTCAGCGCCTTTTTCTTGGTATAACGCCAAAATAATTTCGCAATCTGATTCTGTTTGGAACGGATAATCCGCCGCGAATTCGGCACGAAGCTCTTTGTGATTGTAGATCTCACCGTTCACTGCCAAAGCTTGGGTTTGTTGTGGGTTATAAAGTGGCTGTGCACCACTGTTAAGATCGACAATCGCAAGGCGCTCATGGACCAAAATAGCTTTATCTGATGAATAGATCCCCGACCAGTCAGGCCCTCGATGGCGCATGGTTTTTGACATTTTGAGCGCAACGTCACGCAATTGTTGCGGATCGGTTTTAATGTCGAGCGCTCCAAAGATTGAACACATAATTTTCCTCTCCATAGTGTTGATTGATGTGCTGTGGCAGCCATGTGCTGTGGCAGTCATATGGTGCCAACGTGGTGGCCACAATGTAGAGACACTGTGCCTTGGGGAGAGGAAATGCACAAGCAGGTAAAACAAATTCGTTATCTAAATCGTGCCAGTGATGAATATTATTTAAAAATAACGATAAATAGCGAATAAAAACTAAAAATAGCACAGATAACATACAAAAACGCACAAGAAGCGTCAGCGTCTTGTGCGTCATAAGGGAGAAAACAGCGATAAAACGGCGCTAGTCAGCCGATGACGAAAAGCGCTCTCGCACATGGCGGGCAAAGCCACTGCCTGCTTCTTGGTAGATATTAAAGGCTTCGTCTACACCCAGAGCCTTAAGTTGCTCCAACTCATCTTGGTACTTAGCAATCGCGGCCACTTTGCCCTTAAAGGGCGTTTGTCGGATTTGTTCCAGTGCCAGTGTATTGGCTTGGCTATTGGGCATCGCAAGTAAAATCAGTGATACGTTGCCATTTGAGACCGCTCGGGACCAAAAGTCGGGATCGGTGGCATCACCCAGGATCACCTGCCGTCCTTCTTGCTGGTGGTGAGCGACGGATTCCTCTCGGGTATCAATCCCCACGATGGGCTGCTGGTGAGTGGTTGCCAATTCATCGTAAGCGCCCGTGCCGATACGCCCCATCCCCAATACCAATATGCTGGCGTCACCGAGATTAATGGGTTGTTCACTGGTGTGAAGTTTATCTGGAGCACGCTCGGGTAACCAGCGCGAGGCCCATGTATACAACGCGTTACTAAAGGTATTTAGCGGCGCAGAGAAGATAAAGCTGAGCGAGACCGCGATCGCAATAGAGACAAGAATCGGCCCAGGCATTAATCCGGTTTGGTACGCCAGTCCACCGACAATGAGACCAAATTCACTGAAGTTAAACAAGGTAAGGGTGGTAAACAGCGCGGTGCGCACACGATAGCGAAAACCACTAACGACCCAATAATACAAAATGCCTTTTATCGGCAGCAGTAACATTAAAATCAACGCAAAACTAAAGCTTTGCCAAGTAGGTTGCTCGGATAAGCCAATATTGAGGAAAAAGCAGATTAAGAATAACTCTTTAATATTAAATAGAGATTTAGCCATTTCTGATGCGCGGGGATGGCTGGCGAGTAACATTCCCAAGATGAGCGCGCCTAAATCAGGCTTGATCCCGACCGCGCCAAATAGCCCGGCGCCAGCAACCAGTGCAAGGAAAATAGCGTAGAGTACCAGCATTTCCCCATGGCCTGCCTTATCGAGTAGCTTGCCGAGTACGGGCTTGAGCAGAGGCAAAGCGAATAACAATAATGCGGTCAGATCAGGTGTTTTTCCTGAGATGGCTGTCAAAAAGATCACCGCGAAGATGTCTTGCATGATCAGCATGCCAATCGCCAAGGTACCATACGTCGCGTTGAGTTCGCCTTTATCTTGTAAGGCTTTAATCGCAAAAACGGTGCTAGAAAAAGATAACGCAAAACCGAGTAGCAGCATCTCTGACAGGCCCATGCTTGATAGCATGGGAAGACTCAAGGCTTTCAGGCCCATTAGCGCTAAGGTAAAAAAGCCGGTTGTCAGCACATTGTGCGCGGTGGCTCCAAACCAAATTTCTTTGGCAAACAGCGTTTTGACATCGAGCTTCAACCCAATTGTAAAAAGGAGAAGGGTGACCCCTAGTTCGGCCAGCTGGGTGATCACGGGGGTGGATTGGTACCCCATTGCATGGAGAGCAAAACCGGCGAGCAGAAAGCCAACTAAGGGGGGAAGGTGGCAGCGCATTAATATGTAGCCACTAACAAAAGCGGTTGAGATAAAAACCAGTTCCATATTTTATACTTATTCCAGAGTTGAATGAGACAACGTCTTGTCTGTCACGTGGCTATAATGTACACGTTTTGTCGTCAGTCTGTGAATGTAAAATAGTCGCTAACTTGGCCGATGAGGGATAAATGTGAAAAGGGAGAAAAACGGGCTTACAGAGGAGCAAGCCCGATAGCATTATTCTTCGAGTAACTGTTGAAGGAGTTCACCGTTCAGCATCGCACGCTTGACTAAAGCAAACGCCGCCATAGTCGGCTGAGTTTGTAAATCCGCGCTAACGATCGCCAGTTTTTGGTGGAAGCTTGGCAGTGACTGGTTTTCTACACAGCGCTCAATGGCGGGGAATACCACACTTTTGGCGGCGGTGATCTTACCCGCAATGACAACCAGCTGCGGGTTAAACAGGTTCACCGTCATCGCGATCGCTTTACCCAAATGATTACCGACTTTGACTAAGACTTGACGGGCCAGCTCATCGCCTTGCTCGGCGGCTTGGCAAATGGCCTCGATGGTTAACGTTTGATCGTGCGTTAGGCTGCTGGGATGACCTTGAGCCAATAATTGCTGCGCATGCTCAATGATGGCCTCGTTTGATGCGACGGTTTCCAGGCAGCCAAAGTTACCACATTGGCATTTTTTACCGAGAGGGTCGATTTGAACATGGCCGAGTTCACCCACATTCCGGTTGTAACCGAGAAAAATCTGGCCATTGACGATAATCCCTGCCCCGGTTCCGTGATGCACACTGACCAGCATTGAATCGTAGTAGTCTTGACTGGCGCCAAAGTAGTGCTCAGCGAGTGCTTGTCCTCGAATATCGTTGCCAACAAAGGCTTGCACGCCAAATTCATCGCGCAGTGTATCGGCGAGCGCGAGTTGCTGAATATTAATATTGGGCATGTACTCGACCACACCAGAATCTGGGTCGACCAAACCTGGCATCACAACCGAAATGGCAATGAGCTCTCTAATGGCATGTTGGTGGGTATCAATAAATTGGCTCACGATATCGATTAAGCCTTTGACCAACTGGTCTTGATCTTGGTAATGAAAGGTTTCACCGTGCTCAGCCAGTGAGGCACCGCTTAAGTCATACAAAGATAGCTCAATAAAATGACGCCCCAATCGCACGGCAAGCGTATGAAAAGGGGCGCACTCGGTGGTCAGTGAAATGGCGCGACGTCCACCGGTTGAGGCCTGTTGCGCCACTTCTTTGATCAGGCCTCTTTCCAAGAGTTGGCGGGTTATTTTTGTCACACTTGCAGGAGCCAGTCGACTCACATCAGCAATTTGTATGCGTGAAATAGGCCCTTGTTGATCAATGAGTCGATAAACGGCTGCGCCGTTCAGTTGCTTTACGAGATCGACATTCCCAATTTTTCCGCCAGTCATAGGTGTCCTAGCTGTGTAAATAGTGCCCGTTTACGATCGTTGCTTGAATGTTGATTGAACGGTCAAAAATGGCAAGATTCGCGACTTTTCCGGGACGAATACTGCCATAATGCTGATCAATGCCCATTGCGCGAGCAGGATAGAGCGTCGCCATCCGCAAGGCTTCATCCAAGGCGATCCCTACATGCTCAACACTGTTATGCACCGCTCGGTCCATCGTCAATGCTGAGCCGCCAAGTGTACCATTTTCATCAACACACTTACCGTCGCGGTAATATACTTTCTTACCTACAAAAATAAAGTGATCCATGTCAGCTCCTGCTGGTGCGACTGCATCGGTAACCAACACTAATTTATCCCTTTTTACTTGGTGCGCGAGTCGAATATTGGCATATGACACATGAAAGCCATCAGCAATCACGCCGGTATAAACATCGGGAGTATCATAAATCGCACCGACCATCCCAGGCTCGCGCCCTGTGATCGATGTCATGGCATTAAACAGGTGCGTAGCAAAGCCGATACCATTGGCGAAGCCCTCTCTTGCTTCAGCGTAGGTCGCATTGGTATGTCCTGCCGAGACAATGATCCCTGCCTTTGTCAGCGCCTGGATATGGGCGCGGGGGGTGAGCTCGGGCGCGACAGTAACTTTTGTAATGACGTCTGCGTTATCGCATAAGTAGGCAATCATGTCATCGCTACTTGGGCGAATATAATCAGCGCTATGAATTCCTTTTTTTTGAGTATTTAAATAAGGTCCTTCTAAATGCAACCCAACTGCTTGATGCGGGTGCTTGGCTTTATGGTCCCGCATTGCCGCGACAGCGGCTTTCATATCGGCATCAGAGCTGGTGATCAGAGTAGGCAGGAAATTAGTGCAACCTGATTTAAGATTCGCTTGGTGCATGGTATCGATGGTATCGGACGTAATGTCATCATTAAACATCACGCCGCCACAGCCATTCAGCTGCAGATCAATAAAACCAGGGCTAACCATCGCACCTTCTAGACTGCGTGTTTCAATGTCAGTGGAAAGCGCATGTTGTGGGCATACGTCTGCAATCAGGCCTTCCCGAATGACGATGGCATGATCATCAAGTACCTCATGGCCAGTAAAAATCCGGCAGTGGGTTAGGGCATACATGCTTAAATTCCTTATAAATGATGGATATTTTGGGCTTCAAGCTCTTGAAAGTACTTCACCGTTTTGACTTTTAGCTCTGCGGTTGAGGGCGAATCGCACACAATCATGGCCTTGGGATGAAGCTGCAGTGCCGAGACGGTCCAAAGATGATTGACGGACCCTTCCACCGCCGCTTCGAGCGCTTGCGCTTTATTGGCACCAGTAACCAGAATCATGACTTCTTCGGCATCGAGTAGCGTACCAACACCGATGGTGAGCGCGTGTTTTGGCACTTGATTGATATCATTATCAAAGAAGCGAGAGTTTGCCACACGCGTGTCTTCGGTCAAGGTTTTGATCCGAGTTCGCGATGCTAACGAAGAGGCCGGTTCATTAAATGCAATGTGGCCATCGTTACCCACACCGCCCATAAAGAGATGAATTTTGCCGTAGGCTTTGATTTTTCCTTCATAGCGTTGGCATTCCGCCTCGATATCGGTCGCATTTCCATCAAGCAGATTGATGTTTTTTTCCTGAATATCAATGTGGTTAAAGAAGTTTTCATACATAAAGGTACGATAGGCCTGCGGATGATTGGCCGGGATACCACAATATTCGTCCATATTGAATGTCACCACATGTTCAAAGCTAATTTCGCCTTTTTTATGAAGTTTAATCAATTGGTTGTAGGTGTTCAGTGGGGTGCCACCGGTCGGCAAACCTAACACAAAAGGGTGGTCTGCGGTCGGGGCAAACTGGTTAATGGTATCGACGATGTAACGCGCCGACCAAAGACCAACTTGCTGGCTGGTTTGTAAAGGAATGAGTCGCATGAATCACCTCGGTAATCGGTTCCGGAATCTAGGCTCTAGCATAACGGATATGTGCATTTATTTTCATCATAAAATAAGTTTTATGATCAGGCTAACAATTTTCTTCTGTTTTGGGGTTATTCGGTGATGATTCTCACAAATAGCACGGGTTTAATTTGCGAAGCGAATTTATTGACATAAACTGCGAGTGAGTAACATTGCTTTACAAAAGAAGTGATTTAATAAAAAGTCCTTGAGTGAATGCTCAAGTGGTGGTTCCAGCAAAGGCGCATAGACGCACAATTGCTGAACACAGAAAAATACACAGGGGGAACGACGGTGAATATTCTTGGTTATGCACAACGTATAGGTCGTGCGCTGATGGTGCCGGTAGCGGTACTACCTGCAGCTGCGATCTTAATGGGGGTCGGTTACTGGCTGGATCCAACCGGTTGGGGCGCAAATAATGCCCTTGCTGCTTTTATGATTAAGTCAGGCGCGGCGATCATTGATAACATGTCCGTCTTATTTGCCATTGGTGTGGCATATGGGATGTCAAAAGATAAAGACGGTGCGGCGGCACTAGCGGGCTTTGTTGGCTTTATGGTGATCACCACGTTATGTGCCCCAGGCGCGGTTAGCCAAATTGGTTTAATCGATATTTCTCTGGGTAACAATGAGTTAGCGTTTAGCAAAATCAATAACCAGTTTATCGGTATCTTGATTGGTGTGGTGTCGGCTGAGCTTTATAATCGCTATAGCGGCGTTGAGCTGCCAAAAGCGTTAGCCTTCTTTAGTGGTAAACGCTTGGTACCTATCCTTGTATCTGTGGTGGCTATCGCCATTTCGTTTGTACTGATGTTTGTCTGGCCTGTGGTGTTTGGTGGCCTGGTTCACTTCGGTGAAAGCATTACCAACTTAGGCGCCGCCGGTGCTGGTATTTACGGCTTCTTTAACCGCCTACTTATTCCAGTCGGGCTGCATCATGCGCTGAATGCGGTATTCTGGTTCGATACCGTCGGGATTAATGACTTGGGTCGTTTCTGGCTCGGTGCGCAAGGCCTAGAATCTGGTGAGGCGATTAAAGGCACTACAGGCATGTATATGGCCGGTTTCTTCCCCGTGATGATGTTTGGCCTACCGGGTGCAGCGTTGGCTATGTATCACACCGCTCGCCCAGAGAATAAAGCACGTGTAGCATCGATCATGATTGCTGCAGGTTTTGCGTCTTTCTTTACCGGGGTGACTGAACCGCTTGAGTTTGCCTTCCTGTTCGTCGCGCCAGTGCTATTTGTCTTGCATGCGTTCTTGACCGGTATTTCGTTGTTCATTGCTGCAACGTTCAACTGGACGGCAGGTTTTGGTTTCTCGGCAGGCCTTGTTGACTTGGTGTTGTCTTCGAAAAACCCCGTCGCCAACGAGTGGTATATGCTTCCTGTCATGGGGCTGGTGTTCTTTGTGCTCTACTATGCCACCTTCCGAGCGGCTATCATGGCAATGAACTTGAAAACGCCAGGTCGAGAAGATGACGCGGTTGAAAGTGCGCCTGCCAACAATAATGGCAAGAGTGATAACCGTGAACTTGCGCGTCAATACTTGAAAGCATTAGGCGGCCATCAAAACCTGACTTCGATTGATGCCTGTATTACGCGTTTGCGTCTGTCAGTTGCTGACCGTGATATTGTTGATGAAGCGAAGCTGAAAGCGATTGGTGCGATGGGCGTGGTCAAACTCGGCGAAAATAATTTGCAGGTTATCCTCGGTCCATTGGCAGAGATTATTGCCGGGGAGCTCAAGCAGATCCCTGAAGATGAAGATCTCTCCAAGGTGTCGTTGCCTTAAACTTAGTTTGAATGATAAATAATGACGATGAAAACGCTCAGCGGGTTGCTGGGCGTTTTTTTTTATCCACTGAGCATGTTGGTTTCGTCTAAAAAAGTAACAATTAAGAGGGCGTAGCAAAGACAATCACAACAACGGGTTGAGTCAGAGGGCGGAATAGGCGATCATAACGTCTATGTAGCTTTAAAATTCGCATTTTTGATACGAGGTAACCTTGATGAGTGATGCTGAAGCTCGTCCCACTAACTTTATTCGCCAAATCATTGATAAAGATTTGGCGGAAGGGAAACACACAGCGATCGTGACACGTTTCCCACCGGAGCCGAATGGGTATTTGCACATTGGCCATGCTAAATCAATTTGTTTGAATTTTGGGATTGCGCAAGACTATCAGGGTGAATGTAACCTGCGTTTTGACGATACCAACCCAGAGAAAGAAAACGTTGAGTATGTCGCGTCAATCAAGCGTGATGTGCAGTGGCTAGGCTTTGATTGGGCGGGAGAGGTGCGTTACTCCTCAAACTACTTTGATAAGCTTTATGGTTATGCCATCGAGTTGATTAAAAAAGGATTGGCGTATGTTGAAGAGCTCACGCCCGATGAGATCCGCGAGTATCGCGGTACCCTGACGGCGCCGGGCAAACATAGCCCTTACCGTGAGCGTACTGTTGAAGAAAACCTCGCACTGTTTGAGAAAATGCGCGCGGGAGAGTTCGAAGAAGGAAAAGCCTGTCTACGAGCCAAAATAGACATGGCATCGCCGTTTATGGTGATGCGTGATCCTGTGCTTTATCGCGTTCGTTTTGTCCATCATCACCAAACTGGGGATAAGTGGTGCATTTACCCAATGTATGACTTCACCCACTGCATTTCTGATGCGCTTGAGGGCATTACTCACTCACTTTGTACGTTAGAGTTTCAAGACAACCGTCGATTGTATGATTGGGTACTGGAAAACATCACCATTGATTGTACGCCTCATCAGTATGAATTTAGCCGTCTGAATCTCGAATACACGGTGATGTCGAAACGTAAACTCAATCAATTGGTGGAAGAACAACTCGTTAATGGTTGGGATGACCCACGTATGCTGACTATCTCTGGCTTACGTCGTCGCGGCTATACACCGGCGTCGATTCGTGAGTTTTGTCAGCGTATTGGTGTCACTAAGCAAGACAACACCATTGAAATGAGCTCTTTGGAGTCTTGTGTCCGTGACGACTTGAACGACAACGCACCGCGCGCAATGGCTGTTCTTGATCCCATTAAACTGGTGATTGAAAACAAAACAGACGGTGTTGAGTGGCTTGACGCGCCGAATCATCCGAACCAACCCGAAATGGGAACCCGCCAGGTACCCTTCTCGAGTGAAATCTGGATTGAGCGCGAAGACTTCCGCGAATCAGCAAACAAAAAATATAAGCGTCTGGTGTTAGACAAAGAAGTGCGTTTGCGTAATGCCTATGTGGTGAAAGCAGAACGCTGTGACAAGGACGAAGACGGCAATATTACCACGGTGTATTGTCGCTACGATCCCGATACGTTAGGGAAAGACCCAGCCGATGGTCGTAAAGTCAAAGGCGTTATTCATTGGGTATCTGCCGATAAGGCGTTACCTGCTGAGTTCCGTTTGTATGATCGCCTCTTTACGGTACCTAACCCAGCAAGTGCAGATAACTTTGCCGAGACGATTAATCCAGAATCACTGCAAGTACAGCAAGGCTATGTCGAGCCAAGTATGCAGAATGCGCCGGCTGAAAAAGGTTATCAGTTCGAGCGGACGGGCTATTTCTGTGTCGATAACAAAGATAGCCAACCCGATGCACTTGTTTTTAACCGAACAGTGAGCCTAAGGGATACTTGGGCGAAAATAGAAGGGAAGTAATAAAAAGCCGGCGTGTTTATCACGCCGGCTTTTTTGTTGTTATGTCACACCGCTAGTCGGTGAGCATCGATTAATCTGCGTTGTGAATGGAAGGATCGGCTTTGCAGTCGCCCTCCTGACAATGGCCATACAGATACAGGCTATGGTTGGTTAATTTCACATTAAAGCGGGCGGCAATCTCTTTCTGACGCTCTTCAATTAAGTCGTCAGAAAACTCAATGACTTTACCGCAATCAAGACAAACTAAGTGATCGTGATGATGCTGTGTCGCGAGTTCAAAGACCGATTTACCGCCTTCAAAATGGTGACGCGTTACAATGCCCGCATCATCAAATTGGTTTAATACGCGGTAGACCGTCGCTAGGCCAATTTCTTCGCCTAGATCAATTAACTTCTTATACAGGTCTTCGGCACTGATGTGCTGGCAATCTGGCTGTTGCAGCACTTCTAGGATCTTGAGTCGTGGGAGCGTGACTTTCAGCCCAGCTTGCTTCAACGCCTGGTTATTGTCTGACATGTGTATCTACCTGTTTTCTGTCTCTGTGAAGACAGTTGGATTAGCAAGGAAATATTCTATAAGACTATCAAAATTGCACTGCTCTCGCTACATCAGCCATGCTTTCTGCGTACGAAAATTGTTCATCTGTGGTTGCATCAATGTTTACAAGATGTGAATATTACCTGGTTGGACCAGATAAGGAAGTCAATAGACCATGAATCGTTTCTATAAGCCACGAGTGGTGAAGTGGGCACTTAATAGCTGGCCACCGTTTTGGGGGGCCGGTATTCGTATTGAAAACATCAGCCCTGACTTTAAACGTGTCAATATGCGATTGAAGTTACGTTGGTGGAACAAAAATGCCAATCGTACTCAATATGGCGGCAGTATCTTCTCCTTAACTGATCCTGTTTACGCATTGATGTTAATGGGTATTTTAGGACCACAGTACCATGTGTGGGACAAGCAAGCTGATATCAATTTTATCAAGCCTGGGACCACCGATTTATATGCAGATTTTGTGATCAGCGAAGCGGTATTAACTGATATTCAGCACAAGGCAGGGCGGGGCGACAAGGTGTTACCCGAATTTGTGGTACATGTGAAAGATGCACATGGCGAGGTGGTTGCAGAAGTCAAGCGCACGCTGTATGTGAGAAAGAAACGGCAATACCGTGATATCTCGCCCAAAGAAGCTGCGTAATAAAAAACGCCAAGGCTAAGCTCGCCTTGGCGTTTTTTCGTCTCTCGAATCAGTGTGTTTTAGTCTTCGAGTTCGGCTAAACACATTTCTTCGTGAATTTGCTTAACCCATTTGCTCACACGTTCGTCGGTCAACTCTGGTTGGCGATCTTCATCAACGCATAAGCCGACAAAATGGCTATCATCCACAAGGGCTTGCGAGGCTTCAAACTCGTATCCTTCCGTTGGCCAGTGACCAATGATGGTCGCGCCCTTGGCTTCAATAATATCACGCACTGTGCCCATTGCATCACAGAAGTACTCTGCGTAATCTTCTTGGTCACCACAGCCGAAAATGGCAACGAGTTTGGTGGAAAAGTCGATTTGCTCTAGCTCGGGAAAGAAATCATCCCAATCACACTGCGCTTCACCATAATACCAAGTTGGGATCCCGATCAGCAGCAGATCGAAGTTATCAATATCTTCTTTGCTGCTTTTCGCGATGTCTTGCACGTGGACCATTTGCTTGCCCAGCTGCTTTTGAATGCTTTTCGCAATTGCTTCAGTGTTGCCTGTGTCACTACCAAAGAAGAGACCTACACTCGCCATATAAAAATACCCGTTTTTGTCAGTGGGTTGCTGTTTGCAACTAACTCGAATTTAAGAAAAAGCCGTGCTTTTTCACACCCATATGCATAGGCGATTATTCTCCGTTGGGTTAGCCGATACCGACGCCTTCCCAAACCAATTGAATAACCCCTTTTACGATAAAGCCGACACAGCCTAGCGTGAGCACAAACCAGACGATCCGTCGACCGAATACTGGTACGTTGCCCTCACGTAACACGTCTTTAATTGCCATGCCGATAAAAAAGAAAATCGCGGCGAAGACGAGATCTAGACCAATTTTTTCGAGCAATTGAAAGTGCTCGTAAAGCATGCGTGCCTCCATTGAGCACCGACTTCTGCGGCGCAATATACCACAAGGGTTGCTTAACTGTTAACGCTCGCCCGGCATTAAAAAGCGTTCGATGACACTTGCGACCACGGCTGGCTTTTCTGCATGTAGCCAATGCCCTGTGCCTGCCACCATGTGCGCTTTTGAATGGGGGAACTGCGCGACAATGGTATCGCGATGCTCAGACTGGATGTATTCAGAGTTCTGTCCTTTAACAAATAATGTTGGGCCTGAATACGGTCCAAAGGCTGTCCACCCCATGATGTCACGATAACCGTGATAAAGATTATCAATATTAAAGCGCCAGTCGTAGTGACCGTGATCGGTTTTATAGAGTGATTTCAATAAAAATTGGGTCACACCTGGGTTTTCGATCGATCGATTCATGATCGATTGCGCTTGCTGGCGATTTTCTAAGGTAACTGTTTGGGTCTCGCGTAGTGCGTTAAAGACATTGTCATGTCGGCTAACTTGATAGTCGACGGGGGCAATGTCCATCACAACCAGCTGCGAGACGCGCTCGGGAAAACGCTGGGCGATGGCCATGGCGACTTTGCCGCCCATCGAATGGCCCACCAGCGTGACCGTCTCAAGACGTTGCGCGTTCATCCAAGCAACCACAGCATCTGACTGGCTTTGATAATCCATACTCTTAGTATGATAGGACTGTCCATGGTTGGGGAGATCAATCTGATAGACACAAAAATGCTGAGCAAGGCTTTTAGCTAGCCCACCTAAATTATCCAGATCCCCAAATAAACCGTGGATTAATACGAGTGGTGACCCCTCACCACGAGATTTTCCATTTAACAACACGTTGCTTTTCTCTCAGATTACTGGCTTTAACGTAGAGTATACCTATCTATCTCTGTATAATCGCCCCGTCAAACGATAAACAGGACGCGATGAAAAACAATGAAAACGATTGAGGTTGACGACGATCTATACCGTTATATTGCCAGCCAAACCCAGCATATTGGCGAAAGTGCATCAGACATTTTACGTCGCCTATTACTGTCGGATGCGGCACCGCAGCCCAGTCAAGCTGCGCCGACGACGTCCTCTCGTTCTAGTGGCATTGTTGTCAGTAAAGATGCTGGACGGAGTGTGTCCACTGATCGTGTCAAAGCGATGCGAACGCTTTTGATCTCAGATGAGTTTGCCGCACAAGATCGTGCCATAGGCCGTTTTATGCTTGTCCTAACCACTTTATACCGTGTTGATCAGCAAGGTTTTGCTGATGGTATGGCGTTAAAAGGACGTACTCGTCTGTATTTTTCCGATAATCCACAAACACTGTTGGAAAGCGGCAAAACAACCAAACCTAAACAGATTCCAGATACACCTTTTTGGGTCATCACCAATACCAACACTGGTCGTAAACGCCAAATGGTGGAGCAGTTGATGGAAAAAATGCAGTTCCCCAGTGATTTGACCGAGAAGGTTGTGAACGCGATTTAATCTATGCCACTCATGGGAGAAGAGAAATATGGCAGTGCATCCCCAAGCAGGACAACGCGCACAAGCAGCAGACTTGTGTGATATTCCTGCGCTTGTTACGCGTTTTTTCCAAGCTCAACCTCGACCAGGGCAACCCGAACAACAAGTTGCTTTTGGTACGTCAGGTCATCGCGGGAGCGCATTAAGCACCACCTTCAATCGTGATCATATTTTAGCGATTGCGCAGGCAATCTGTGATGAACGCCAAGCCCGTGGCATCACAGGGCCAGTGTTTGTCGGTAAAGATACACATGCATTGTCTGCGCCTGCGTTTGGGGCGGTCATACAAGTGTTGGCGGCGAATCAGGTGCAAATTATCGCACAGGCAAATCAGGGCTATACGCCAACACCGGGCATTTCCCAGCAAATTCTGGCTTATAATCGTGATCATGCTGAACAAGCGGATGGCATTGTCATTACCCCTTCACATAATCCACCGCAAGATGGCGGCATTAAATATAATCCACCACATGGCGGGCCGGCAGAGGGAGAAATCACCAGGGCGATTGAATCCCGAGCCAATCGATACATCGATACCTATTTAGAGGGTGTTCAACACATCGATATTGATGCGGCGATGGCCAGCGACTATTACGTTGAAAAAGATCTCGTGACCCCTTATGTTGTCGGTCTGACTCAGGTGGTTGATATTGAAGCTATTCAAAAAGCGGGATTAAAGCTGGCTGTTGACCCTTTAGGTGGTGCAGGTATCGCCTATTGGCAACAGATTGCGACTCAGTATCAACTCGATATTACCTTGATTAACGATCATGTCGACCCGACGTTTGGCTTTATGCCGCGCGATAGTGATGGCGTTATCCGGATGGATTGTTCGTCTGCTTATGCGATGGCTGGGTTGCTCGCTTATAAAGACGATTATGACTTGGCTTTTGGTAATGATCCCGACTTTGATCGTCACGGCATTGTGACCCCCGCCGGTTTGATGAATCCTAATCATTACTTGGCGGTGTGCATTGATTATTTATTCCGACATCGTCAGCAGTGGCCTGCAGGGTTAGGTGTCGGTAAAACACTGGTGTCTAGTGCCATCATCGATAAAGTCGTCAATGACTTATCACGCCCGCTGGTTGAAGTCCCGGTCGGCTTCAAGTGGTTCGTGCCTGGTTTGCATGAGGGGACGCTTGGCTTTGGCGGTGAAGAGAGTGCGGGGGCGTCGTTTTTAACCTTTGATGGTCAGCCTTGGTCTACCGATAAAGATGGTATTATTCTTTGCTTACTGGCGGCAGAAATCCTGGCGGTGACGGGGCTGACACCACAGGCTTATTATCAAAAGCTGGCGGATAAACATGGGGATCCTGCCTATAACCGTTTGCAAGCGGTCGCCAACGCGCAACAAAAGCAGGTGCTGAGCCAACTGCGTCCGGAAATGGTGATAGCTGACACCTTAGCAGGGGATGTCATCACTGCTAAATTGACTCATGCACCAGGTAACGGCGCGGCAATTGGCGGACTCAAAGTGGTCACAGATCATGGTTGGTTTGCGGCTCGCCCATCAGGAACCGAAGACATTTATAAAATCTACTGTGAGAGCTTTAAAGGCGAGCAACACTTGCGCTTGATTGAACAGGAAGCGCAACAAATTGTCGATCGCGTGTTTGAGCAACAGGGCGTCTAGCGCGCTGTTTCCGTTCTCCGTTTGCAAAAAGCGTGCACGATTAAGTGCGCGCTTTTTATTTTTGTGGGGTGGGCGAAGGTGCGTTATTAGGCCAAGTGTTCGGCACCACGAACCAAGGTGTTTGTGTGTTATCTAACAAATGACACGTGCGGTCTATGTTACCGAGACTGTCTGGGACAATGGGGGATAACTCCCCAAATTCTGGTAGAGATAACCATTGATCGCGGGCCAACATGGCAAATTCTCTGTCTGTTGGCAGTTCGTCAGGCCAGCACCACCAACCACCGACACTTGCCGCATTAACGGGAGGCCAGTCGGGCAGGTCAGTATCCTGGCTGTAATGACGGTAAAGCCGGCCTTGAACCATTAAGCGTTTTTGGGTGGGCCGCCAATGAGGAAACTGTTGGCAAAAGCTTGGATGACTCGACAGAGCCAATTGATGGTCAATCATGCGCGCAACTTTGATATCGAGTGCGTCCTTGGCGTTCGGACCCAGCCAGCGATTCTGATGAGCAAGATAAAATTTTACCGCGACTTCCCAGTGTTCTAACTGCCCTTGGTACTCAATCAAAAAATCAATGGCACCTCGTGTTTTTCCAGCCTCATTAACCTGTATTTCCTCTGCTTCTAGTCGCAAGTGAGGATGATGATGGATTAACTCAGTGAGCAACCATTGATAATAAAAGCCAATTCGCCTAGGGCCCGCGTACGGTTTAGATGCCGATACCGAGACGGCCGAGAAAAGTCCGTGCGGCACCAGCGAAAATTGCTCAGAAGACAACAACGGAAATTGGCGTTGTAGCCATTTTATATCCGCCTGTATTTGTTCCTTATCGGCAAACAATGCGTCCGGTGAGTGGTGTGACCGCAGATAATCCATAATGTAATTTAATTACCTTGTTAATCGTTTGTTAATGCCAAAAGCGTATTTTTAGGATAAAAAAGCAGCAAAATGTAGTAATACTACAAAACTAATGATAGACTTCACACATAACTGGTCAGATGAGTGAGGTTAGCTATGTATAAACCGTTCGATAAAACCCGTGTTGTTCTGCGTCGTTGTGTTGTCGTAGTGGCGGGTATCACTTGCCTGCCAACGCTGATTGCGCCATCGCTGGCTTCTCGTATTTATAGCCATTTGCACCAAGTGTGGCTTAAAGACAGCACCAAACCTGTATGGCTGGCTGAGTCCGAGAAAGCTGGGGGCTATCTGTAACCCGCGAAGATGTGACTTAAACGCGCAACTTCGTGTGGTTGAAAAAGGCGGTTAGCATTAATGCTAGCCGCTTTTTTTATCTTTGCTTGTCAGGTTACACTGTTGCCATTGTCTCGCAAGTGAATGTGATTGCTATGAATAATTTCCAGCTAGAAGCCCTGCTTAATGCTGAACTGAAACCTGAACAAGTTAAAGACTACAGCCCAAACGGATTACAAGTTCAAGGCCGCGATAACGTACAAACCATTGTCACTGGCGTGACGGCCTGCCAAGACTTAATTGATAAAGCAATTGAATATCAAGCCGATGCTATCTTGGTTCATCATGGCTACTTTTGGCGTGGTGAGTCGCAATCAATACGCGGCATGAAGTATCAGCGGATTAAGATGTTGATTGAAAACGGTATCAACTTATACGGTTACCATTTGCCGCTTGATATCCATCCCACATTAGGCAACAACGCCCAGCTAGCCAAACGATTGGGGATTGAGCTCATAGGTGGCTTGGAGCCCAATAATCCAGTCTCCATTCCTGTCTATGGCAAATTATCAACACCGATGACACTTGGCCAATTCGGGCAACAAGTTGCGACCGTGCTTAACCGAACGCCACTTGTCGTTGACGGTGGCAGGACAGCACGGATAGAGACCGTCGGCCTGTGCACGGGAGGGGCGCAAGACTTTATCGACTTAGCCGCCGAGCAAGGCATGGATGCGTATTTATCGGGTGAAATTTCTGAGCGAACCACGTTTTCAGCGCGCGAGCAGGGTGTGCATTATGTTGCCGCGGGGCACCATGCAACAGAGCGTTATGGAGTTAAAGCGTTGGGTGAGTGGTTAGCTGACCATCATGGGCTTACCACGCACTTTGTCGATATCGACAATCCCGCATAAAAAAAGCCGCCCATCGAGGCGGCTTCGTTAGCTCTATCATCAAGGTGTCGCAGTTAATCGCGTTTACCCATCGGCGTGAATTCACGCTGGGTATAGCCTGAGTAAAGCTGGCGTGGACGACCAATGCGCTTGTGTGGATCCGTATGCATTTCGTTCCAATGAGCAATCCAACCGATCGTCCGCGACATCGCGAAGATAACGGTAAACATCGATGTTGGAATACCGATGGCTTTGAGGATGATGCCCGAGTAGAAATCGACATTCGGATACAATTTCTTGTCGATGAAGTATTGATCGGAGAGTGCGATGCGTTCTAACTCCATCGCCACATCCAATAACGGGTCTTGAATTTGTAGCTCTTCAAGCACTTCATGACATGCTTCGCGCATGACCGTTGCACGTGGGTCATAGTTCTTATAAACCCGGTGACCAAAGCCCATTAAGCGGAAAGGATCATCTTTATCCTTAGCGCGTTCAATGTACTCAGGAATGTTATCGACATGGCCGATTTGCTCGAGCATGCGCAAGCAAGCTTCATTGGCCCCGCCATGTGCCGGCCCCCACAAGGACGCGATACCGGCAGCAATACAAGCAAACGGATTGGCTCCCGATGATCCCGCTAGGCGTACCGTGGATGTTGAGGCGTTTTGCTCATGATCCGCGTGTAGGGTGAAAATCTTATCCATCGCGCGCGCAACTACCGGATTCACCTCATATTCCTCACATGGTGTGGCAAACATCATATGAAGGAAGTTCTCTGCGTAGTCCAAATCGTTACGTGGATAAATAAATGGCTGGCCAATCGAATACTTGTAACACATAGCCGCCAGGGTAGGCATCTTCGACAGCAAACGAAACGCCGTAATTTCACGGTGTTTATCATTGTTGATGTCGAGAGAATCGTGGTAGAACGCGGCAAGCGCCCCTACAACCCCGACCATAACGGCCATAGGGTGAGCATCACGACGGAAACCATGGAAGAAACTCGCGATTTGTTCGTGAACCATGGTGTGGCGCACGATCATGGAACGAAAACCATCGTATTGTTTTTTTGTAGGGACTTCGCCGTAGAGCAGGATGTAACAGACTTCTAAGTAATCAGCGTTATTGGCAAGTTGATCTATCGGAAAACCACGGTGCAGTAAAACACCTGCTTCGCCGTCGATGTAGGTGATTTGCGAATCGCAAGATCCTGTCGCAACAAACCCTGGATCAAACGTGAAGTAACCTTCATTGACTAGCTTGCGCACATCGATCACATCCGGGCCGACAGTGCCTCCGATAATCGGCAGTTCGATTGGTGCTTTCCCTTCGATATGTAGGGTAGCTTTCTTCTCTGCCATAACAATCTCCTTTGTTATTTTATAATCCCATCCAGGATACGGACCCGACCGTTTTACCGATCGACCTCTATTATGTCAATTTTTAACCTATCGATGTGTGCGTCAGTTAATAACTTATGTGCGTTAGTTAATAACTTATTTGCAATGGGGGTTAAATATCTGTTGTGAGATTCCGGTCAATTTTGTGCGTTTGTAATTGTCTGTTACGCCACGTATACTTTTTCGAGGTCTCTGGGCAAATCAGTATCCTAGAGCGTTTAGGGGCTCAAACACCTTTCCTAACTGACGTGATCCATTCACCGAGAATTGCAGTTATAAGCAATAAGGTACATGAAGCGCGTTACGCAGATGTTGCAGGTCTTACGCTTTGAGTACTGAGGTTCAGAGAGTGTAATAACTATAAATGCTCAATAGAGCTGAGTGGGCAATATCGTGAAAGAAAGAAAGTCAAGACCCGTAAACCTCGACCTTAAGACGATTCGCTTCCCCATTACAGCGACTGCGTCTATTTTGCATCGGATATCAGGTGTGATCACCTTTGTTTCGATCGCCATCCTACTGTGGCTGCTTAGCCTGTCTCTCTCTTCTCCTGATGGATTTCAATCTGCTGCTGCGATACTCGATACCTTCTTCGTCAAGCTCGTACTTTGGGGCATTTTGACGGCGCTGGCTTATCACATCGTTGGCGGGATTCGTCATTTAATCCAAGACCTGGGTTACTTTGAAGAGCTGGAGTCGGGGGCAAAAAGTGCCCAAGTCTCGTTTGTAATTGCAGGCGTGCTAGCTGTGTTGGCGGGGGTTTTAGTATGGTAACAAAAAATATTTCATCGGTGGGTCGCAACGGTGTGCACGATTATGTGCTGGTCCGAGCTACTGCGATTCTCATCACACTTTACACACTTTATATGGTCGGTTTTGCCGTCTTTGGCCCTGAGATTACGTATGCCTCATGGACAGCGTTTTTCGGCCAGACCAGCACGAAGGTCTTTACCATGTTGGCCCTGGTCTCTGTGCTGATCCACGGCTGGATTGGGATGTGGCAGGTGTTGACTGATTATATCAAGCCAGCCTTGCTGCGCGGTGTATTACAGCTTGCTGTTGTCGCCACGCTTCTCATCTATGTGTTTGCCGGTTTCTTTGTATTGTGGGGTGTGTAAGTGAGTATTCCAGTTCGCGAATTTGATGCAATCGTTATTGGAGCAGGTGGCGCCGGTATGCGCGCGGCACTGCAAATATCCGAGCAGGGCCTAACGTGTGCGCTGTTATCTAAAGTGTTCCCAACTCGCTCTCATACTGTGTCAGCACAGGGCGGGATTACAGTGGCACTGGGTAACTCGCACAAGGATAATTGGCAATGGCATATGTACGATACCGTCAAAGGCTCCGATTATATTGGTGATCAAGACGCTATCGAATACATGTGTAAAACAGGCCCGCAGTCAGTCATTGAGCTAGAGAAAATGGGATTACCCTTTTCTCGCTTTGAAGATGGTTCGATCTATCAACGACCCTTTGGCGGTCAATCAAAAGAATTTGGGGGCGAGCAAGCGGCACGTACCGCCGCGGCAGCAGACCGAACTGGCCATGCCTTATTGCATACGCTTTACCAACAAAACATCAAAAACAAAACGACGATTTTTTCAGAGTGGTATGCCCTTGATCTGGTCAAAAACCAAGATGGAGTGATTGTCGGTGCAACGGCGATGTGCATGGAAACGGGTGAGATTTGTTACTTCAAATCGAAAGCAACCGTGTTGGCGACTGGGGGCGCAGGCCGTATTTATCAGTCAACCACTAACGCGCACATCAATACCGGTGATGGTGTCGGTATGGCGCTCCGTGCTGGCGTACCGATGCAGGACATGGAAATGTGGCAATTCCACCCCACAGGCATTGCGGGTGCCGGTGTCTTGGTGACAGAAGGCTGTCGTGGTGAGGGTGGCTATCTACTTAATAAAGATGGTGAACGCTTCATGGAGCGTTATGCGCCTAATGCAAAAGACCTTGCTGGTCGTGACGTGGTTGCCCGATCAATGATGATCGAGATCCGTGAAGGACGCGGCTGTGAGGGGCCATGGGGCCCACACATTAAGCTGAAGCTCGACCATCTCGGCAAAGATGTACTGGAATCGCGCTTGCCGGGTATCTTGGATTTGTCGCGCACTTTTGCACATGTCGACCCGATCAAAGAGCCGATTCCTGTTATCCCAACGTGTCACTACATGATGGGAGGCATTCCAACGCAAGTATCCGGCCAAGCCATTAAACAAGATCCACTGGGCAATGATATCGAAGTTCAAGGGCTTTTTGCCTGCGGTGAAATCGCCAGTGTCTCTGTACATGGCGCCAACCGCTTAGGGGGCAACTCGCTCTTAGACTTGGTTGTCTTCGGCCGTGCAACAGGGTTACACCTAGGGGAAACCTTGGCAGCGCAGGTGGAAGCAAGAGATGCCAGTGAATCAGACATTGAAGCCTCTCTGGCTCGCGTCAATCGCTGGAATAGTACTCAGCAGGGTGAAGACCCAGTAGAAATTCGCAAAGACCTTCAAGCGTGTATGCAAGAAAACTTTTCGGTGTTCCGAGAAGGTGAAGCGATGGAAAAAGGGCTGAAAGAGTTGGATGCTATCCGTGAGCGACTCAAAACAGCACGCCTTGATGATACATCAACAGAGTTTAACACCCAGCGCGTCGAGTGTTTGGAGCTGGAGAACCTGATGGAAACTGCCTATTCAACGGCGGTCTCCGCGTATTATCGGACGGAAAGCCGTGGTGCTCATGCGCGCTTCGACTACCAAGAGCGTGATGACGAGAATTGGTTGTGTCACTCCATCTATAACCCAGAAACGGAAACCATGTCCAAGCGCGACGTCAATATGGCGCCTGTGCATCGTGACGCTTTCCCACCGAAAGCACGTACTTATTAAGGGGGTCGAAACGATGAACGTTAATTTTTCAGTCTATCGCTATAATCCAGATGTGGACGATGCGCCATACATGAAGGATTACACACTCGACGTCCCTGAAGGGTCAGATATGATGCTTTTGGATGCGCTGTTTCAACTCAAAGAGCAGGATCCAACCCTGTCATTCCGTCGCTCGTGTCGAGAGGGAGTGTGTGGCTCTGACGGTGTCAATATGAACGGTAAAAATGGGCTGGCATGCATCACGCCTTTATCCTCGCTAATGGATAAGTCGGAGATTGTTATTCGTCCGTTGCCTGGTTTGCCCGTAGTGCGTGATCTCATTATCGATATGGGCCAGTTCTATGAGAACTACGAGCGCGTCAAACCTTATTTGATCAACGATGAGACACCACCGTCGCGTGAGAACCTTCAAGCGCCGGAAGATAGAGCAGAGCTTGATGGTTTGTATGAGTGCATCATGTGCGCTTGCTGTAGTACGGCGTGCCCATCGTTTTGGTGGAACCCTGACAAGTTCGTCGGCCCTGCAGGCCTTCTTGCTGCCTATCGCTGGCTAGCAGATAGCCGTGATACGGCAACTGAAGAACGGTTATCTGATCTAGACGACGCTTTTAGTGTCTTCCGTTGCCACGGAATAATGAACTGTGTCAGTGTATGTCCAAAAGGGCTTAATCCAACCAAGGCAATTGGGCACATTAAGTCAATGCTGATTCAGCGCGGCGTTTAAAACGCTGAACCAATAACGTAGATAAAAAATGCCCCGTTCTAGGACGGGGCTTAATAACAGGTAACCCGGCTTAGAACCGGTGTTTGGATAAATAACTAGTGGTTAAGGGATAACAATGCAAAATGGCGTGATGAAGGCTTGGTTAGAGTCTTCTCATTTGGCTGGCGCCAATGCAACGTACGTAGAAGATCTCTACGAAATGTACCTCAGTGACCCGGAGTTAGTTGATCAAGAATGGAGAGCGGTCTTTGACCAGCTACCAGTGGTGAGTGATACCGCGGTAGAACAACCCCACTCTCGAGTTCGCGATTACTTTCGACGCTTAGCTACCGATACATCGCGTGCAAGTGCTTCAGTCAATGATCCAGATGTAGACGCGAAACAAGTCAAAGTTCTTCAACTGATCAATGCGTTCCGTTTCCGTGGCCATCAACAGGCCAGTTTAGACCCCCTCGGATTATGGAAACGTAAACCTGTCCCCGATTTGTCACCTGACTTCCATTCTCTTAACGAGCAGGATTTTAACGAAACCTTTAATGTCGGCTCATTTGCAATTGGCAAAGACAATATGCAATTAGGTGAGTTGTATGACGCACTGCAAAAGACCTATTGCGGGTCAATTGGTGCTGAGTACATGCACATTACAGATACCGAAGAAAAGCGTTGGATTCAAAGCCGCCTCGAATCAGTTGTGGGACAGCCACAATTTAGCGAGGAAGAGAAGCTCACCTTTTTGGAAGAGCTAACGGCAGCAGAAGGCCTTGAACGGTATTTGGGGGCTAAATTCCCTGGGGCAAAACGTTTCTCGCTTGAAGGGGGCGACTCGCTCATTCCTATGCTCAAAGAGCTTATTCGCCATGCGGGGAGTAAAGGTGGGCGTGAAGTGGTTGTTGGGATGGCTCACCGTGGTCGACTCAATGTCTTAGTCAATGTGCTAGGTAAAAAGCCGTCAGAGTTATTTGATGAGTTCGCAGGGAAACAAGATGAAAGCTGGGGAACCGGTGATGTGAAATATCATCAGGGGTTCTCATCTGACTTTGCGACCCCGGGTGGTGACGTTCATCTTGCTTTAGCGTTCAACCCGTCACACCTTGAAATTGTTAATCCAGTGGTCATGGGCTCCGTGCGTGCGCGTCAAGACCGACTCGAAGACAGCACAGGCTCAAGCGTACTGCCGATCACCATTCATGGCGATGCGTCGATTGCGGGACAAGGCGTGGTGCAAGAGACCTTTAATATGTCTCAAGCGCGGGGCTTCCAAGTGGGCGGCACGGTGCGGATTGTGGTGAACAATCAGATTGGTTTTACAACCTCAAATCCGGCAGATTCTCGCTCAACCCAGTACTGCACCGATATCGCGAAAATGGTTCAGGCGCCGATCTTCCACGTCAATGCCGACGATCCCGAAGCGGTAGCATTTGTGTCGCGTTTAGCGCTTGATTTTCGTAATGAGTTTCAACGCGATGTGGTCATTGATTTGGTCTGTTATCGCCGTCATGGCCATAACGAAGCGGATGAACCGAATGCCACGCAGCCGATGATGTACCAAAAGATCAAAAAACATCCGACGCCGCGCAAACTCTATGCGGATGTGCTTGATCAACAAGGCATTGCCAACCTAGAAAAAGCGACCGAATTGATCAACGAATACCGTGATCTGTTGGACAGCGGTGAATGCGTAGTGAAAGAGTGGCGCCCAATGGTGTTGCACTCGGTCGACTGGACCCCTTATCTCGGCCACGACTGGACGGTTGAGTGGGCGAACAAATTCGATGCCAAACGGCTGAGAGAGCTTGGTAACCGTATCTGTCAATTGCCAGATAGCCATACGCTACACAGCCGAGTCGGTAAGCTTTACAAAGATCGTAAAGCAATGATTGATGGTGAAAAACCTGTTGACTGGGGGATGGCCGAGACATTGGCCTATGCCACGCTGGTGGACGACGGCAAGCGTGTTCGTATTACGGGCCAAGATACTGGTCGTGGTACTTTCTTCCATCGTCACGCGGTGTTACATAACCAAGGCGATGGCAGTACCTATGTCCCCCTTGCCAATATCCATAATAAGCAAGGGCCGTTCGAAATTTATGACTCTGTGTTGTCTGAAGCGGCCGTCGTGGCATTTGAGTATGGCTATGCGACCGCAGAGCCGGGTGGCTTAACGGTATGGGAAGCGCAATTTGGCGATTTTGGTAATGGCGCGCAAGTTGTGATTGACCAGTTCATCAGCTCTGGCGAGCAGAAGTGGCGCCGGATGTGTGGTTTAACCATGTTGCTCCCTCACGGTTATGAAGGGCAGGGCCCTGAGCACTCTTCCGCGCGCTTAGAGCGGTATTTGCAATTATGCGCCGAGCAAAATATGCAGGTCGTGGTGCCCTCGAGCCCCGCTCAGGTTTATCATATGTTACGCCGTCAAGTTGTTCGCCCGATGCGTCGACCATTGGTGGTTATGTCACCTAAATCCTTGCTACGCCATCCGCTTTGCGTATCCAGTCTAGAAGATCTGACAGAGGGCGATTTCCAACCCGCTATCGGTGAAATGGATGATCTGGACCCAAGCAAGGTGAAACGGGTAGTTATGTGTGCCGGTAAGGTCTATTACGATTTGCTGAAAGCACGCCGCGAGCAAGAAATCGATGACGTAGCCATTGTTCGTATCGAGCAACTTTATCCGTTCCCGCTTGAGGCGGTGAAAGAAGTGATTGCGCCTTACGGCAACGCAAAAGACTTTGTATGGTGTCAAGAAGAGCCACAAAACCAAGGGGCTTGGTACAGCAGCCAGCACAATTTCCGTGCAGCCTTACCGGATGGTGCCACACTCAGCTACGCTGGGCGTGCCGCCTCGGCATCGCCAGCGGTAGGTTATATGTCTGTACACCAGAAACAACAAAAAGCGTTAGTACAAGACGCTCTGACCCTAAAGTAAGAACTAGAACATTAAGGATAAATACGATATGACAATCGAAATTCTGGTTCCCGATTTACCCGAATCTGTGGCTGACGCAACGATTGCCACATGGCATAAACAGCCAGGTGACTCGGTAACCCGTGACGAAGTACTGGTTGATATTGAAACAGATAAGGTCGTGCTAGAAGTTCCCGCTCCTGCAGATGGGGTACTGGAATCTATCATTGAAGATGAAGGGTCAACCGTGCTGGGGAAACAAGCGATCGCCAAGCTGAAAGAAGGGGCTGTCGCGGGTGAACCAACCAAAGATGTGCCCGCTGAATCAGAGGCATCACCGGATAAGCGCCACACTGCGTCACTAGAAGAAGAGAGCAATGACTCACTGAGCCCTGCCGTCCGTCGCTTATTGGCTGAACATGATCTTTCTTCGGATGCGGTGAAAGGCACGGGTGTAGGCGGACGCATTACCCGAGAAGATGTGGAAGCGCACCTGAAGAAGCAGCCCGCGCAAAGCAGTGAGCAGAAAGCGGCGACCCAAGATGTGCCGCCAGTGGCAGAGCGAGGCGAGAAGCGTGTGCCGATGACGCGTTTGCGTAAGCGCGTGGCAGAACGTCTGCTCGAAGCAAAAAACAGCACCGCGATGCTAACTACATTTAACGAAGTGAACATGAAGCCAATTATGGAACTGCGTAAGCAGTATCGTGATTCGTTTGAAAAGCGTCATGATATTCGCCTTGGTTTCATGTCTTTTTACGTCAAAGCGGTCGTTGAAGCCCTTAAACGTTATCCAGAAGTGAATGCGTCAATAGATGGTGATGAGATTGTGTATCACAACTATTTTGACGTCAGCATGGCGGTTTCTACCCCGCGTGGTCTGGTAACGCCTGTACTGCGCGACTGCGATAAACTAGGTTTTGCCGATATCGAAAAAGGTATTCGTGACTTAGCCATAAAGGGGCGTGACGGCAAGTTGACCGTTGATGAACTCACCGGAGGCAACTTTACCCTGACCAATGGCGGTGTGTTCGGCTCATTAATGTCAACGCCGATCATTAACCCACCTCAAGCTGCCATTCTTGGCATGCATAAAATTCAAGATCGCCCAATGGCGGTAGATGGCAAGGTTGAAATCTTGCCGATGATGTACCTTGCGCTTTCCTATGATCACCGTCTTATTGACGGTCGTGAGTCGGTTGGTTTCTTGGTCACCATCAAAGAGCTCCTTGAAGACCCAACACGTCTGCTCCTAGACGTTTAATGGTGTTATCGACCTCTTTTTGAGGGAAATAAACCGTTTTGAAGGGGACGGAGGTCCCCTTCTTTGGAAAGCATAAAGATACAATAATGGACACTAACACGGATAGAACATCATGAATCTGCACGAATATCAGTCAAAGCAGCTGTTCGCTGAATATGGTCTACCAGTTTCAGAGGGCTATGCCTGCGATACACCACAAGAAGCTGCTGAAGCAGCCGATAAAATTGGCGGCAACAAATGGGTTGTGAAATGCCAAGTTCACGCCGGTGGCCGCGGAAAAGCGGGCGGGGTGAAACTCGCGAACTCAAAAGAAGAAATCCGCGAATTTGCACAGAAATGGCTGGGTAAAAACCTAGTGACATTTCAAACGGACGAGAATGGCCAACCAGTCAGCAAAATTTTGGTTGAGTCTTGCACCGATATCGCTAAAGAGCTTTACCTGGGTGCCGTGGTCGACCGTGGCTCGCGTCGCGTTGTTTTCATGGCATCCACCGAAGGCGGTGTTGAAATAGAAAAAGTGGCCGAAGAAACGCCAGAGCTGATTCACAAAGCATCGATTGATCCTTTGGTTGGCCCACAACCTTACCAGGGTCGCCAACTGGCATTTAAACTTGGCTTAGAAGGTGAGCAAATCAAGCAGTTCACTAAGATCTTTGTCGGGATTGGTCAACTGTTCTTGGATAAAGATGTTGCCTTGGTCGAGGTAAACCCGCTGGTGATTACTGAACAAGGCGATTTGCATTGCTTGGATGCAAAGCTAGCGATTGACAGTAATGCGGTATATCGTCAGCCGAAGGTGCGTGCGATGCACGACCCGAGTCAAGACGATGAGCGCGAAGCGCATGCGGCACAGTGGGAGCTGAACTATGTTGCGCTAGACGGCAACATTGGTTGTATGGTGAATGGTGCTGGCTTGGCAATGGGGACCATGGACATTGTTAACTTGCACGGTGGCAGCCCTGCCAACTTCCTCGATGTGGGAGGCGGTGCGACAAAAGAGCGTGTGACAGAAGCCTTTAAAATCATTCTGTCTGATAGCAACGTAAAGGCGGTATTGGTGAACATCTTTGGCGGCATTGTGCGCTGTGATCTGATTGCAGATGGCATTATTGGTGCGGTTGAAGAAGTCGGCGTTAAAGTGCCTGTTGTGGTTCGCCTTGAGGGGAATAACGCAGACTTAGGCGCCAAAAAACTGGCCGATAGTGGTTTGAACATCATTGCGGCAACATCGCTAACCGAAGCCGCACAGAAAGTCGTTGCTGCCGCGGAGGGTAAATAACAATGTCAGTGCTGATCAATAAAGAAACCAAAGTTATCTGCCAAGGATTTACGGGCGGTCAAGGAACCTTCCATTCCGAGCAGGCGATTGAATATGGAACCCAAATGGTCSGTGGCGTATCACCGGGCAAAGGCGGCACGACTCACCTCGGCCTTCCGGTCTTTAATACCGTGGCAGACGCGGTTGAAGCGACCGGCGCCACTGCCTCGGTCATTTATGTGCCAGCGCCTTTTTGTAAAGATGCCATTTTAGAAGCGATTGACGCCGGGATTGAGCTGATCGTCTGTATTACCGAAGGTATTCCAACGCTGGATATGCTGGAAGTGAAAGTGAAACTGGATCAAGCAGGGGTGCGAATGATCGGCCCTAACTGCCCCGGTGTGATTACCCCCGATGAGTCTAAGATTGGCATTATGCCAGGACATATCCATCAGTCGGGTAAGGTAGGCATTGTTTCACGCTCAGGCACCTTGACTTATGAAGCGGTAAAACAAACAACCGATGAAGGCTTTGGCCAATCAACGTGCGTTGGAATTGGTGGTGATCCGATTCCAGGCTCAAACTTTATCGACATCCTCGCGATGTTCGAAAAGGATCCAGCCACCGAAGCAATTGTAATGATTGGTGAAATCGGTGGTACCGCCGAAGAAGAAGCCGCCGCGTACATTAAAGCGAATGTTACCAAGCCGGTTGTGGCTTATATTGCTGGTGTGACTGCGCCTCCAGGCAAACGTATGGGCCATGCGGGTGCAATCATTTCTGGTGGTAAAGGTACCGCAGACGATAAATTTGCGGCCTTGGAAGCGGCAGGCGTGACAACAGTGAAAAGCTTGGCCGATATTGGCAAAGCACTACGTGAAAAAACCAACTGGTAATGTAATTTTCCAATCACGCAAAGCCCAAAGCCGCTCATGTGAGCGGCTTTTGTCGTTTCAGGGAAGACGTTAAGGCGTTAGCAAAGGCCCGCGCGTTTTCACAGCATAAACGTGTTTAACGTTTAGACTCGTTCAGACTATGATCGTCTTCAAGCTATGATCGTATTCAGGCTATGATCGCATTCAGAGCATCATCGCATTCAGGCCGTGGTCGCAGATACTCAGGTAACGGCGCGAGAGGGGACCAGCTGCGTGAGCATAAATACACTGGCTGCAGCAACCACTACTGACGGCCCTGCGGGCGTATCATAAAACCAGGATCCAGCCATACCCAGCATCACGGCGAACATGCCAATCAGGCTAGCAAAAGCAGCCATTTGCTCTGGCGTAGACGCCAGTCGGCGGGCTGTTGCAGCGGGAATAATCAGCATGGATGTAATAATCAGCGCGCCAACAAACTTCATCGCCAATGCGATCACTAAACCAATCAATAGCATCAATAAAAGCCGCAGTTTTTCGACCGCTATCCCTTCGACTTTAGCCAGCTCTTCACTGACGGTCATCGATAGAAGTTGTTCCCAATAATATCCCAGTACAGCAAGCGTAAAGCAGGCGCCGACCGCGAGCCAGGTAAGGTCAGAAAATGAAACCGCCAGCAGATCGCCAAACAAATAGGCCATCAAATCAACCCGCATGTTGTCTAAAAAGCTGACCGCCACTAAGCCCAAAGACAGAGCGCTGTGTGCCAATATCCCGAGTAAGGTATCGGTAGAAACCAGATGTTGGCGTTGCAGACCAACCAACAAGATCGCGAGAAGCAAACACGTCACCACCAGCGCGAGATTTAAGTCAATTTGGAGCAAAAACCCAAGCGCGAGCCCAAGTAATGAAGCGTGTGCTAAGGTATCGCCGAAATAGGCCATCCGACGCCAGACCACAAAAGAGCCTAATGGCCCAGCAATGGCAGCGATAAGTAGGCCACCCATAATAGGGGCAAGAAGGAACTCAATCATGGTGGTGCTCTTGGTGATCACAGCTTACAGGCTGGCCTGCAAGATCATGTTGGTGATGATGGTGGTGATGATATAACGCCAGTTGTTCACTGGTTTGACGACCAAACATCGCGACATAGGATGGATGCTGAGATATGGCGTCGGGTGCGCCAGAGCAGCACACATGGTGTTGAAGGCAAATGACGTCATCGGTCTTGGCCATGACTAAATGCAAATCGTGTGACACCATTAATACCGCGCATTTTAGTGTATCGCGCAGGTGCGCGATGAGGCTATACATTTCTAATTGGCCGCTGACATCGACCCCTTGCACCGGTTCATCTAACACCAGCACATCCGGCTGTTTTAAGATCGCACGCGCCAAAAGAACACGTTGTGTTTCACCGCCCGAAAGCGTGTGCATATTGGCGTATTGCAATGATTCTGCGTTGACGGTTCTCAACGCGTGATCAATTTGGGAATTGGTATAGCGTGTTCCTAGGCGAATAAATCGGTCAACCGTCAAAGGCAGTGTCTGGTTAAGCTGAAGTTTTTGTGGCACATAGCCTATCTTCACCCCTTTAGCGACGTGAACCATACCCGCTGCGGGCTTCACTAAACCAATTAATGCTTTGACTAAGGTTGATTTCCCCGCACCATTTGGACCAATGAGCGTGGTAATCTGTCCTCGTTTTAATTGCATAGAGACCTTGTCCAGCACATTTCGGCCGTTATAGGTCACCGTCACCGCGTCAAGCGAGACTAGCGAATTTGTCATAGTGAAAAAAAGCATTGTGAATTGGAATTGTTATAATATAACATTTCTGCCCGTCGAGAAAACAAAAGAATGAGAGGAATGATGACAGCTCGTATTATTGGTGGACTTTTTGCGCTATTGCTTGTGATGCCGGCTCACGCGATCACGGTGATGACAACCATTAAACCGCTTCAGCTTATTACGGCAGGACTCATTGCCGATGATGATCGTTTAGACGTGCTGCTACCTCCTGGCGCATCACCGCATGGCTACGCTCTGAAACCTTCGGATATTCGCGCGTTGAATCAAGCCGATATCACCCTATGGGTCGGGCCCGAACTCGAACTGTTTCTCGATAAGTTATTAGCCGATAAGCCCTCGGTGCTGACGCTATCTCAGATCGAGGGGATGCCACTGCGTGATTTTGACGGCGCCCATGATCATCATGGCCATGATCACGGTGAACATAACATCGACCCTCATCTGTGGTTGGGTCCAGACACCACACGGGTAGCCGCGCAAGCGATTACCGCGGCTTTAATTGAGGCGGCGCCGGATAAAGCGGCGATCTATCGGGCTAACCTTAACCGTTTTAATACCCAGCTAACCCAAACCGTCGCGGATATTGAAGATGAGTTATCCACGCATATGCAGTCAGGCTACTTTGTCTTTCATGATGCCTATGGCTACTTTGAAACGGCCTTTGGCCTCGAGAAAACCGGCCATTTTACCGTGGATCCAAGCCAAAAACCGGGCGCTAAGACGTTAGTAACCATTCGCCGAGGATTGCTTAATCATGATGCGACCTGTATCTTCACTGAGCCGCAGTTTAATCCTGCACTGATTGATGCTGTGACCCGACATAATGACGTCAATGTACTCGAACTCGATCCATTGGCGACGTCAATTCAGGTAACGCCTGATGCTTATCAGGTGTTTTTAAAAGATATGGGAAATCGTTTCGCACGTTGTTTAAAGCATGAAACTACTCACTAACTGGTTAGCTGCTACGGCTCGGCTACCACGCCAGCACAAGCTAGCACTCGCATCATTATCTCTTTTAGTTGGCGCTGCCTTGATGTGGCAGCCCCATCCTTTTTCCTCTTCACGTGATCGCCAACCGATACCTATCCCGAACGATACGCAAAATATCACCTCCGTCGAGCACAGTGAGCCTATCGAACAGGGTCTGGATGCCGATGATCCTGCACTTCGCGTACCGGAAGATGCATTAGAAAAAGACATCACCTCGGAAGCACCGCGCACCCACCAACACACGGTGGCTGCCGGCGATACGTTGGGAGGTATTTTTTCCCAATACGGACTTCCGATCAGCCAGCTTTATCAAATGCTTGATGAAAATGAACGCGTGGGTGACATCCGTCGTGGTCAAAACATGGAATGGCAGGTCGATGAACAAGGACGGTTATTAACGTTCACCCTATACCAATCGCTCAAATACCGGGATCAGTATCGTTTTGAGCAGGGGAAGGTAGCGTATGCGCGTTTAGAAACCAAAGGGGATCGTGAAAAAGTCACCGTGATTGGTCGTGTCAACAGCAGTTTTTACCAACAAGCTCGCCAAGCGGGGCTAACCCCTAATCAAATTCAAAACCTGGTTTCGGCATTACAATGGCGGTTTGACTTTGGACGCCAATCGCATCGAGGCGATCAGTTTGCGATTCAGGTGGATAAAGAGTTTATTGACAATAAACCGGTCTCATCTGGAGATATATCCGCCATGCTCTATCGAGCGGGAGATCGTGATATCTTCATTTATCGACATACGGATGGCCGTTTTTATGATGAGCAAGGGCAAAGCTTAGATCGTGCCCTGCGCCGCATCCCTACGGCGAAACGCTACCGGATTAGCTCATCGTTTGATCCTCACCGCAAGCATCCCATTACGGGGCGTATTTCTCCGCATAACGGGACCGACTTTGCTACCCCCGTTGGGACGTCGGTGCTAGCGGCAGGTGATGGCGTGGTGGTGAAAGCGCGCAAACACCCGTTAGCAGGAAACTATGTTGTCATCAAACATGGTCGTGAATACTCAACCCGTTATCTCCATTTACACCGGATTTTGGTGAAACCTGGCGACCACGTATCAATGGGACAACGGATTGCGCTCAGTGGCAACACGGGACGCTCGACCGGCCCACACCTGCATTTTGAGTTATTAAAGTACGGCCACCCTGTGAATGCCATGAAAGTGCCGTTGCCCGAAGCTCATCCCGTGCCGAGTCAGGAGAGAGGTGAGTTTCAGCGTCAAGCAAAACATGCGCAGCAAGCATTGGAGCAGCGTCTTAATGGGTAATAAATATTAAAAATGTGAGGACTCGCTCACATTTGGGGAGGCAGGGTTTTCTTTCGTAGTGACTAGCAGGACACTACAAGGCTTAACCCTGCAACCCTGTCTCGCATTTTATACATGAAACGCCAATGTCTTTGTTTTTTATGGTTGGCTCTTGTTCTCCTTTGTCTGCCTTTGCATGCGCACGAACCACTACAAACGTCATTTCAATCTTATCCGGGGCTCAGTGCGCTTGGTGATGTGCGTGATGTCGCGGTCCAACCCTCAGGCGGTATGTGGCTGCTTAATAATCAAGGCGATATTTATTTCTTCGATGGACAACAATCCCACCCTCTAGACGAAACGCTGACCTTACCTGACGAAAAAATAGTGACCATCGCCTATGCCCACCAAACGTTATGGCTTGCGGGCCAACGAGGTATTTATCGCTTTCGCACGGGTGACAATACGCTAATCCAATATAAGTTGTCAGACAGCGGCAAAGACACACGCGGCGAGAGTCAACCTCGATTAGCCGCGGTGAATAACACGCTGTGGTATATCCAAGATGGACAATTAAGCCGTTATCACGTTAAAGAGAATCAATTTCGTATTTGGCGAGCTGGTCAATGGCGTGCGGACCATACTTGGCTTACCGCTGAGCACCGATTAGTCGCGATCGGCAAAGGTTTGTATCAGCTTACCGATGACGGTATTCGCCAACTCACGCGCTTTACAAGCTCTGTGACTGCGATAACGGCAAAGGGAGATAGAGCTTGGGTCAGTACTGAACGAGGTGTCTACCTCTTAGCGTTATCAGACCGTGCGGTTCAAGCACAGCATCTACTTAATACCCAAGGGGGTTACCAGCGCCTAACGGTTGGCTCCGGTGGGCTTTGGGCGGCGCGTGCCGATGGCGTCTATTTTCTCTCTATTGGCGGGGAAGCAACGCCCGTGTGGCAGCCCGGCGCTCGGTTAATACCGGGAAAGTCAGTCACCTTTTTGTGGGGCGACTTTGAGGACGGCGTCTGGTTTTCAACCGATAAGACAACCCGTTATCGCGCGCCTGGGCAACGCTGGATTTCGCATCAACATCAGGATGTGCCAACAGCGATGACACAAGGTTTTCTGGCCAGTAGTGATCCTCGGGGGCTGTATTCAGGCGGTTGGCGGAATTTAAGCGCTGACCTCACGCTCCCCGAGTCTCTCTCGTCACTCTCGGCTCAGCATTTATATGTCGACTCAAATGGCGTTATGTGGCTGGCGTTCAAGGATCGCCTCATTCGCTATTGGCCTGAATCTGAAAAGGTCATCGATTATGGCACTAATTGGCAATCTGATGCGGGCGATATATTAGGCTTTTATGATGATGGCAGAGGGAGTGTTTGGATTCGTCATCGCCAAGGGCTGACGCGTTATCGTCATGATCAGTTCCAGCCGATACCGCTCATGGATGCCTTACTACCCATCGTTGATCTCTATGCCGATGAGCAAGGGCGGGTATGGTTGGTGAATAACAAGGGGCTATATCAATACAACCCAAACTTATCTGATTCAACCTCGGTGGCGTACCTAGCATTGGAGAATGAAGCCTTTCGCTGTATCACTGGAAATCGAGATGGTATCTGGGCGTATAGTAATCAGGCTTTAATCCACATTGCACCACGAGGTTTTATCCGCACTTTCCGACTGCCTTCTGAGTCTGAGCAAGTGGCTTGTTTTGCGTCTCGCCCGCATCAGTTGACCATTCTGGACGCTGAAAATAAGTACGTGATTGAAACCGACCAACTCGCGTTTTCGCTGCGTAAACCGCCTCAGGTGGTGATCGGGGCTCTGTGGCAGCAACATAAGCGCTGGCGTGTTGGCCCACGCCAGCAGACCGCAATCACACTGCTCGAAAAAAGCCCGGTTAACGTGTCTTGGGGAAGCTGGCCGCCAGAGCGTCAGGTCAGTCGTATTCACTACCAATTGGTCCCTTACCGACAATCTAGCCAGTCTTTGGCTAAACCGCTGGCTGCTTGGCAGCAAACAGGAAGAGAAACTTTCTCGTTAGCGAATATGGTCGGAGGGCACTATCAGCTTCGGATTGCCATTCCGCGTGATGGCGCGTCGCATACTGTGCTGGATATGAGGGTCTCTATGCCGATATTGCCTCACCTGGTGAGCGGTGTCGTTTTGATGCTCTTTGTCAGTATTGTATTAGCCGCAGTTAGGTTAGCGTTCAAACAACGGCACCAGGTTGGGCAGCATACTGATTTTCCCTTGGATCATGCTGGTGCATATCCGGTTTTTCAGTCCACGTTGAAACCCATGTGGACTGAATACCAAGCGCTCGCTGTGCCGAGTGAAACTAAAAAACGAGAGGGTGCAACGGAGGCCTTGGCGGAATCCTCGGATGCTGGGTGACATGATCACGACAAAACCGTTAGTCCTTGAGTAACAAGCGCCTCTCTAAACTGACTCACAAGTGCTGTTTGCTGTGACGGTGAGCGCGGCGTCGCCTGGAGGTGCCCCCAGATTGGATTGGGCCATACTGCATCGTCGCGAAATCGCGCAACATGATGGAGATGAAGCTGCGGGACCAGATTACCAATTGCTGCAATATTGAGCTTATCGGGAGCAAAAAGAGATTCTAGACAGCTTGCGACCAGGGCGGACTCTTGCCAGAGTGTTTGTTGATCGCTTGGGCTGAGATGATGGATTTCTTCGATGCCACTTACCCGAGGGATAAGCAAAAGCCATGGACCAAAATCTGCGCCTGCAAGGCGTAATTGGCACAATGCAAAATCGCCGACATACGCGCTGTCAGCGGCTAAACGAGGGTGAAGACAAAAAGACATAGCCACTCCGTATTGAAATGAATCTCGCCAGCTTATATCACAACCGACGAGTGGGTCACGGCAAATAAAAAGCCCACCGACAAGGTGGGCTTCACTATCAGGTTATCTCGTCCGCTTAGCCATTACATGCGTTCAAGCGTATTGATGCCCAATAGCGCCAAACCTTGCTTGATGGTTTTCGCAGTGAGTGCGGCCATGCGCAAGCGGCTTTGGCGAGTGTGTCCTTCTGAGAGCAGGATTGGGCAAGCTTCATAAAAGCTAGAGAACAAGCCTGCAAGCTCAAAGAGGTAACTACACATTAAGTGCGGCTGTCCTTCTCGGGCTACAGATTTCACGGCTTCTTCAAATTGCAGTAACTTAGCAACCAATGCTTTTTCTTTTTCGTGCTCAATGATCATCTCACCGTCAAGCGCATCCCGATCGACGCCTGATTTTGCAAAGACTGAGGCAACGCGAGTATATGCGTATTGCATGTAAGGCGCGGTATTCCCCTCAAAGGCCAGCATATGATCCCAGTCGAAAATATAATCGGTAGTACGGTGCTTGGAGAGATCGGAGTATTTTACCGCTGCCATCGCAACCGTCGTCGCGATATTCGCTTGCTCGGCCGCATCCATGTCAGGATTCTTTTCAGCAATCAGTGCTTTGGCACGCGTTTCTGCTTCGTCCAATAGGTCAGCAAGACGCACTGTGCCGCCCGCACGTGTTTTAAACGGTTTACCATCTTTACCCAGCATCATGCCGAATGCATGGTGCTCCAAGCTAACGGTTTCCGGAACATACTCGGCTTTACGAACAATGGTCCAGGCTTGCATTAGATGTTGATGCTGGCGTGAATCAATGAAATACATTACGCGATCAGCGTTAAACTGTTCATAGCGATACTTGGCGCAAGCAATATCGGTGGTGGTATAAAGAAAGCCGCCATCACGTTTTTGGATGATTACACCCATCGGCTCGCCATCTTTATTTTTATATTCGTCGAGAAAGACCACCTGAGCCCCATCGTCTTCGACCGCGATGCCTTTCGCTTTTAAGTCTTCAACAATACCCGGCAGCATATCGTTATAAAGGCTCTCGCCCATGACATCTTTTGGTGTCAGGGAAACGTTTAGACGGTCATAGTTCTGCTGGTTCTGCTCTAACGTGACTTTAACGAGCTTTTCCCACTTCTCTTTGCAATAGGCATCGCCACGCTGCAATCGCACCACGTAGTCACGTGCGGTGGCGGCAAAGGCTTCGTCTTCATCGTAGCGCGCTTTAGACTCACGATAGAAGTTTTCAATATCGCCCAGCTCCATAGAGATATCATCACCGCGTGACTCGTGCAGCTCGAGGTTAGCAATCAACATACCGAATTGCGTTCCCCAATCACCTAGGTGGTTGGCCCGTGTAACCTTGTGACCCAAAAACTCTAATGTACGCACCACCGCATCACCGATAATGGTGGAGCGTAAATGACCAACGTGCATTTCTTTAGCAACGTTAGGTGCCGAGTAATCGACGACAATATTTTGCTTATCTTGTTTCTCGATACCTAAGTGAGCGTCGGACAGGGCGATATCCGCCTGTTTAGCCAGCCACTGATCGTTTAAAAAGATATTGATAAAGCCTGGACCGGCAATCTCTGCGCGACTTGCCAAATCACCGAGATCAAGCGCATCCAATACCTTTTGGGCAAATTCACGCGGGTTCGTCCCGATCTTTTTGGCTGCACCCATCACACCATTGGCCTGATAATCACCAAATTGTGGTTTTGCAGATTGACGCACTGCTGCTGGTGTGCCCTCAGGCGCACCCGCCGCAACCATGGCGGCAGAAACTTTTTCGTTAAGAAGACTTTGAATATTCACTTGCTTACCTTTACTACTAGCCGGGCTGATTATGAATGACCCGTTATGTGGGTTTCCAGCTTATCAATACAAGAATCCGCCAACACTGCATTGCGCGAGAATGAAGCGTGCAAACACAGTGTTGGCGGGATGCTGTATTGTCGCGAACCATGACGTTCATCGACGCGGATGATCCCTAATGATACCCATAAAACAGCAGGCATTGGCAATAGTTATTCACCGCCTTCCTTGATATCTTTACGCGCCGGAATACAACGAGCCTTTTTTCCCTCTCGGAGGTTACCAATTATGATGCCATTAAAGGCAAAGTCGTAGTGCGAGATGACACCACTTTTTAGATAAAATCAACCAGTTGCTTACACAGGTTCTTATGATCTCAACAATGAGGTAGAGGCCAGCGCCGGTGCGCTGGCAATCGATGGCGGTTTGGTGAAAATAAGGAGGCTGAGTTACAAGATCACGGTTTTATTGCCGTGTACGAAGACGCGATCGTCGATAACGCGAGCGATCGCTTGGCTGAGCACGCTTTTTTCTACGTCCCGGCCAGCTTTTGCCATATCTTGTGCGCTAAAGCTATGATCAACATGAATCACATCTTGGCCAATAATAGGGCCCTCATCCAAATCGTTGGTCACGAAATGGGCGGTCGCACCAATGATTTTGACCCCGCGCTCGAAGGCTTGATGATAGGGGCGTGCACCAATAAAGGCAGGCAAAAAGCTATGGTGAATATTAATAATGCGATGCGGATATTGGGCGACAAAATCTGGCGTTAGCACCCGCATATATTTAGCGAGAATAATATAATCAGGCTGGTGGCCTTGAATGGCCTTAATCATCGCGTGCTCGTGCTCGTCACGACTTAATCCTTCATGGCTAACAAAGTGAAACGGGATATCAAACCGCTCGGTTAAAGGCTGTAACTTATCGTAATTCCCTACCACAGCGGCAATCTCTATATCGAGCGATCCGTCATACGCTTTCATCAAAATATCGCCGAGACAATGCGACTCTTTGGTGACCATGATCACCACACGTTTGCGACGCGAACTGACTAATTGACGCTGACTGCCGGGTGGTAATGCGTGGTCAAGATCCAATAGCAAGGTATGATCGTTGAAAATTCCCTCCAGCTCGGTGCGCATATAAAACTGACCGGTGGCGTGATCAACGTATTCGCGGTTATGAATAATATTGAGTTGGTGTTTGTAGCAAATATTGGTAATGGTAGCGATTAAGCCTTGAGCGTCAGGGCAATCCGTGAGTAGTGTTTTTCGTTCCATGCTGATACTGTGCTGCTTATTATTAAACCCTCGGTTTTACCCTGTCTGGCGGGCTAGGTCAAAGTGATTTTCGCAGTGATCTTGGCTTTCGACCCTGAATGGTTTGATCCATTTTGGGGGTTTGGCATAATGCTCTCTTTCCCCTGTGTATTTATCCAATGATCCGTAAGGTTTTCTCAGAGACGGGCGCGCTGGCTAAAGCCATTAACGGCTTCGTGCCTCGCCAACCGCAAACAGATATGGCGATCGCTGTCGATACGGCCATTCGTGAACAAGGCCAGTTAGTGGTTGAAGCGGGCACAGGAACCGGGAAAACCTATGCCTATCTGGCCCCGGTTTTGTTAAGCGGTAAAAAAGCGATTATCAGTACCGGGTCGAAAAACCTGCAAGAGCAGCTCTACCATCGCGATTTACCCTTGATGAAGTCTGCGCTGGGCTATACCGGTACCTCGGCGCTACTCAAAGGCCGGGTCAATTATCTTTGTCCTGAACGTTTAGAGCGGCAAATTAGCGAGTGTCACCGCCCAGATAGTGAACCGGGACAACTGAGTCAGTTGGTCAAAATTCGTGAGTGGTCATCGTATACTGAATCGGGCGATTTGAGTGAATGTGAGGCGCTTGCCGAAGACAGTCCGCTCATTCCTGTTGTGACCTCCACCAATGATAACTGTCTGGGAAAAGACTGCCCCAGCTATGAAGACTGTTACGTGGTTAAAGCCCGACGTCGTGCGATGGATGCCGATGTGGTGGTGGTTAATCATCATTTATTTTTGGCAGATGTCGCCATCAAAGAAACCGGCTTTGGTGAACTGATCCCAGATGCCGATGTGATGGTGTTTGATGAAGCGCATCAATTGCCCGATATCGCCAGCCAGTATTTTGGCCAGTCTTTGTCAAGCCGACAGCTTCAAGATGCCGCGAAAGATATTCATATCGCCTACCGGACCGAACTTCGTGATACCCGCCAACTGGAAAAAGTGGCCGATCGCCTCTCGCAAGCAGCGATGGATATGCGGTTAGTTATGGGGGAGCCAGGGTTTCGAGGCAATTGGCGCGAGCTTCAAGCGTCGCCTGTGGTTGAAAAAGAACTGGTGCGACTGTCCGATGCCCTCGATTTAGTTCATGACGTCGTCAAGTTATCGCTTGGGCGAAGCCAGTTATTGGATGCCGCATTTGACCGTATTACGCTGTTTAAAGCCCGATTAACGCGCCTTCGCGATACGTCGATAACCGGGTATTCCTACTGGTATGAATGTACACGCCATCATTTTAGCTTGAATATTACGCCATTATCCGTAGCGGACCGTTTTCGTGAACAAATGGCCGAACAAGGCGGTGCATGGATCTTTACCTCGGCCACCTTGGCCGTAGAGGGAGATTTTGGCCACTTTAATCACCGATTAGGGATCGATGCCAAACAACAAATGACGCTGGAAAGCCCGTTTAATTATCCAGAACAAGCTCGATTGTGTGTGCCACGTCATGTCCCTGAGACCAATAGTTATCGCCGTGCGAATAAATTGGCCGCCATGCTCGGGCCGGTGATTGAACGCAACCAAGGCCGTTGCTTTTTTCTCTGCACGTCGCACCAAATGGTCCGTGAGCTCTCGGCGTTATTTCGCGAGCAGTTGTCATTGCCGGTGTTGATGCAAGGCGAAATGCCTAAACAGCGCCTATTGGCAGAATACTTGTCTTTAGGTAACGCGCTACTGGTGGCGACAGGGGCATTTTGGGAAGGCATTGATGTACGAGGCCAGGCCTTGAGTTGCGTTATCATTGATAAGTTGCCGTTTGCGTCGCCGGATGATCCTTTATTAAAAGCACGCATTGAAGACTGCAAATTGCAAGGTGGCGATCCCTTCGCTCAGGTACAAATTCCCGAAGCAGTGATCACGCTTAAACAAGGCGTGGGGCGATTGATTCGTGATCAACAAGACTATGGCGCATTGATTATCTGTGATAACCGCTTAGTCACCCGTGCCTATGGCGCGACCTTTTTACGCAGTTTACCTGCTATCCCACGGACACGGGAGCTTAACCATATTGACGATTTTTTGTCGCCCTCAGAGGCGGACAATAAAACCGTTCACTCGCATTTATCACATCAACCTATAGAGGGTTAAATGACGCTAAAAATACTTGCCGTCGATACGGCGACGGAGAATTGTTCAGTGGCACTTAGTTGTGGCGATCATGTTATTTCACGCAGTGAAATCGCCCCACGCGAACACACGAATAAGATCCTGCCGATGGTTGATGAAGTCCTGGCAGAAGCCGGCGTCGCACTCAGCCAGGTGGATGCGTTGGCGTTCGGCCGCGGGCCGGGCAGTTTTACCGGTGTACGCATTGGTATTGGTATTGCCCAAGGACTCGCTTTTGGCGCGGATTTGCCCATGATTGGCGTGTCGACGCTAGAGGCGATGGCGGCACAAAGCTACCGACTGAGCGGCGCAACCCATGTTCTCGCTGCGATTGACGCGCGGATGGGCGAGTTATATGTCGGTCAGTACCAACGCACACAAACAGGCCGTTGGCAGTGTTTAGGTGAGGAAGTGGTCGTCGCACCCGATGCGCTTTCACCTCACTCGAACCAAGGTGTTTGGACATTGGCAGGAACCGGCTGGCCTGCCTATCCTGATCTAGAGGCCCAGTTGGGATTGCAAAGCGTCAGGTCAGACGTGTTGTACCCGCAAGCGCAAGATATGATCGCGATTGCACAACACGCGTACCAGTCAGGAGAAGCGGTGGCCGCCGAGCTAGCCAGCCCCACCTATTTGCGAGATAAAGTCACGTGGAAGAAATTACCCGGGCGAGAGTAGGCCGGTAGTCGGTCGGTGAGCATAGGAAGCGAATATGGTATCGATTAACGGTGTACCGTCCCCACAGACGACCCGATCGAATCAATCCCAGCGTGCGGCAAACAAACAGAAAGCCACACGCAAGCAAACGCCGAAGACGACGCAAGTTGCCAACGCGGTTCGCCAGCGCGTTGACCCAGTGTCGGTTGCGCAAGCTGAGCAAGCGCAGCAACAGGTACAATATGATTTACCTGATGGTCGAGGTCGGCAGGCAATGGAATCTTACTTCGCCGTGTTAAACCAAACACGGCGAGAGGAACTGTTGAGCTTGGTTGGGGTCGATATATACGTTTAATGGCGCACAAAAGGAGCGTGTTGTATGAAACCTTATTGGCTAGTCGTTCTTGGTGCCTTGGTTTTAACCGGCTGCTCAACGTTGCCGGAGACACTCAAAGGACGCATGGATCAGCCCGTGACTGAATATCCAGTTGTGGCGAAAATGACTGAGGCGCAACGAGGCGAAGAAGTGCGCTTAGGCGGGATGATTGTCGGTGTCAATAACCGGGAGTCTGACTCGGTTGTAGAAATCGTTGCTTTACCAATCTCAGATGCGGGACGTCCCGATATTAAGGCCTCATCCCTCGGGCGTTTTAAAGCCGTTTTTGATGGGTTTGTGGAGCCTGCTGATTATGCCAAAGGGCGGCCGATTACCATTCTCGGCGACTTTGACTCACGCCAGCAAGGTATGGTCGATGCGTACGCCTATGATTACCCAGTGCTTAAGGTGAAAGGACATCAATTATGGAATATTGAGCAACAAGTGATTGATGATGACAGGCCGTATTGTTACGGGTCGTATTGTTCTCGACTTCGTATCGGTGTCGGTACCGGGCATGTGCAAAGTGTGATTACCCTTCCTTAACCCATAACGGGTCGCCATGCTATCCACACCGTTAAGTGCAAAGCTTGATGCTTTATTGGCCCAGCCTCCTGAGCAAGTGGGCCTTTGCTCGGGGTTGGTCGCCACATCTATCCCGCTTGCAGACATTCAGGTAGCGGCGGCTGTGCGTACGCCCAGCCATGGCGCACCGACATTAGTGTTCATGCACGGTTGGCAAGATAATCTCGCGAGTTTTCATTCGCTGCTTCCTTTATTGCCGCAAGATTTTGGGCTCATTCTGTTTGATTGGCCAGGACATGGTTTATCGGAACACAAACCCGGTGATTATTATTATCCGTTTTTTGACTATCTTGATGATCTGCACCAAGTGCTGAACCACTCATCGCTCTCGCTGCTCGGTCACACAGGGCAGGTGGTGCTGGTGGGTCATTCACTGGGTGGGGTGGTCGCTAGCTGTTATGCGGCTAGTTTCCCCGATAGTATTGATGCCATGGTGACCATTGAAGCACTCGGCCCGATCGCGGAACCTGAGCAGACGGTCACTGAACGTTTTGTGAACAGCTTGAATCAACGGGCCATTTTAAGAGCAAAGGCCCCCCGTTACTTTGATTCGGCGCTTAAGGCGCTACGGTTACGCGCCTCGATAAATAAAGTATCGCTTGAGTCACTTCTGCCTTTGGTGGCTCGAGGACTTTCGGTATGTACACAAGGCGTACGCTGGCGTCATGACCGCAAATTAGGCGCAGAAGCGCTTTATCGAATGTCGCCAGCTCACAGTGAGTCGATTATTCGAGCGATCAATTGCCCAGTACTGGCGATTCGAGCGACAGATGGGTATCCTGCATTTCGCTCAACAGATGCGGCCATCCGGGCAACGTGGTTTCAACAACTCACCCTCGCTGAGCTTCCCGGAACCCATCATTGCCACCTTCAACAACCGCAACAAACTGTGTCGTTGATAACGGATTTTGTGACCAAAATTCAAACGCGCACTTAAAATGCTCGTGTAAAAATAATGTTAACGTTATGGTAGGCAGGTTAAACACTTGTTTGAATTATACCTTGCGTCGATCGAAGTGGGCAAAATAGCCGACCAGCAGAAATATAGGAGAAAGCCAGTGGAAAAGGTATGGCTTAATCGTTACCCGTCGGATGTGCCGGCGGAAATAGATCCAGATGCTCATCGCTCCCTTGTTGAAATGTTTGAACATTCTGTTCAACAGTACGCCGACCAGACTGCCTTTATTAATATGGGGCAGGTGATGACGTTTCGTAAATTGGAAGAGCGTAGCCGCGCGTTTGCGGCCTATTTGCAAAATGAGCTGAAGCTGAAAAAAGGCGATCGCGTTGCGATCATGATGCCAAACCTGCTGCAATATCCGATTGCTTTATTCGGCATTCTACGTGCCGGTTGTGTTGCTGTTAACGTCAATCCGTTATATACCCCTCGTGAGTTAGAGCACCAGCTGACGGACGCGGGAGCAAAAGCTATTGTGATTGTCAGTAACTTTGCCCATACATTAGAAAAAGTGGTCGACAATACCCCAGTCAAGCATGTGATTCTGACCAGCTTAGGCGAGCAACTACCGCGCGCCAAAGGAACCTTGGTGAACTTTGTGGTCAAATACGTGAAGAAAATGGTACCCAAGTATCATTTGCCTCATGCCACATCGATGCGCCAAACGCTGAGTCGTGGTCGCCGAATGCAATACGTTAAGCCTTTCTTGAAAGGCGATGATGTCGCTTTCCTCCAGTACACGGGTGGCACCACTGGATTGGCAAAAGGCGCTATCTTAACCCACCGCAATATGTTGGCGAATGTTTATCAAGCAAAAGGTACCTACCAGCCGGTGCTTAATGCGGGTGAAGAAGTGGTGGTAACTGCATTACCGCTTTATCACGTCTTTGCGTTGACCGTAAACTGCCTGTTGTTTATCGAGATGGGGGGGCAGAACTTACTGATTTCTAACCCGCGTGATATTCCAGGCTTTGTGAAAGAGCTACAAAAATATCCATTTACCGCGATCACCGGCGTGAATACGTTATTCAATGCCTTACTCAACAACGAAGATTTCCATGAGCTCGATTTCTCGAACCTACGCTTGACCGTGGGAGGAGGCATGGCGGTACAGCGTGCAGTGGCTGAAAATTGGAAAAAACTGACGGGTAAGCACTTACTCGAAGGATATGGGTTAACCGAATGCTCACCTTTGGTTGCCGCGTATCCGTACGATTTGCGAGACTACAATGGCTCAATTGGTTTGCCCGTGCCGTCGACTGAGGTCCGTATTGTCGATGATGAAGGTAACGATGTCGCCGATAACCAACCCGGTGAGCTTCTAGTACGTGGCCCACAGGTGATGCAAGGCTACTGGAATCGGCCTGAAGCCACACGGGAGAGCATTGATGAACATGGCTGGTTAGCGACCGGTGATGTGGTGCAGTTTGATGATGATGGTTTCTTGCACATTGTTGACCGCAAAAAAGACATGATTTTGGTATCAGGTTTCAATGTTTACCCAAATGAAGTGGAAGACGTGGTCGCCCTGCACGAAAAAGTGCTCGAGGTTGCAGCGATTGGCCAGCCTGACGAGAACTCAGGCGAATTGGTGAAGATCTGTGTGGTGAAAAAAGATCCCTCGCTCACGCGAGATGATCTCGTTGCCCACTGTCGTAAGCATCTTACGGGCTATAAAGTACCGCGTGTGGTGGAATTTAGGGATGAATTACCTAAAACCAATGTTGGTAAGATTTTGCGTCGTGAGTTAAGGGACGAGCCTGAGGCGCCTGCGCAAAAAGCGTCGGCTTGATGCGAACCGACCCAGAAAAGGGTAAACTAGCAATAACGAATCACGAAATGCCGGCATCGCCGGCATTTTCTTTATGGGCTTTTTTGTGAACTATCAACTGATCACCTCTTCTCAACAACTCGTGGCTATATGCACGCGTCTTCGTCAGCAAGCAACCGTGATGGTCGATACTGAGTTTGTCCGCACTCGCACTTTCTATGCTCAGCTGGGCTTAGTTCAGCTTTATGACGGGGAGTGCCTCGCGCTGGTCGATCCTATCGCGATTGACGATTTATCGCCTTTGTGGGCACTGATGGCCGACGTCAGCGTGACCAAGGTACTACATGCGAGCAGTGAAGACTTAGAGGTGTTTCTACACCATGCGGGTGCGCTACCGACACCAATGATTGATACCCAAATCATGGCAGCATTTTTAGGCCATGGTGTATCGGAAGGGTTTGCAAGCTTAGTTGAGCGTTATGTCGGTGTGGCGCTGGACAAGGGCGAGTCACGCACTGACTGGTGTGCACGGCCACTGACCGACAAGCAAAAGCACTACGCCGCAGCAGATGTTTACTATTTGATGCCACTTTATCAGGCGTTGTCTGACGCCTTAGCGCAGACACCGTGGCAAGAGGCTATCGTCGAGGAGTGCGCACTGCTTTGCCTGAAAAAACAGCAGCCAAAGGCGGATGATGCCGTCTATCGAGAGATTAAATATGCTTGGCAGTTGAATCCACAACAATTGGCAGTATTGCAAGCGTTGGCAAAATGGCGAGCCAAAGAGGCACGACGTCGTGACATGGCGCTTAATTTTATCGTCAAAGAACAGCACCTTTGGAAAATGGCGCGATACGATATACGCACAGTAGAGCAAATGCAGGAACATGGGTTTGATCGCTTTGAAATTCGCTATCATGCACAAACACTGATAAAAATCGCAAAACAGGCTGACAAGGTGACTGCGGATAAATGCCCGCCAGCGCTGACACGGCTGGTCGATGAACCAGGCTATAAAGCGGTGATCAAAGCAATTAAAGAAAAAGTGCAAGAAGCGGCTGATAACGCTGGATTAGCGCCAGAGTTTATTGGCTCCAAAAAACAGCTGAATCAGCTGATTACTTGGGTATGGCGAGACGATTGCCAAGAAGAGAAACGCCCCGAATTAGCAAAAGGATGGCGTTACACGTTAATTGGCGATGCCCTGTTAGCGGCTATTCCCAAAAAGCCAACCGCCTAAACCTAAAAAGCGGTGCTCGTGCACCGCTTTCGTGTTTTTGAGAAAAAGGGGCCGTATTAGTGGTCCTTTCCTTCCTCGGGGAGCGTCACATTTAGCTCTAAAACAGACAGATCATCATCCCCTTGCTCGAGGCTAACCGATACCTGGTCTGGCGCAATATCGACATATTTCCGGATGACATCTAAGATATCTTGCTTAAGCTGAGGCAGATAGGTTGGAGCAGGGCTATCGGCACTACGACGCTCGGCAACAATAATCTGTAAACGCTCTTTCGCGATGTTGGCGGACTTTTTCTTAGTGGGCCGGAAGAATTCTAGCAATGCCACATTAGCCTCCAAATAAGCGTTTTAAGAAACCTTTACGCTCTTCCTCAATAAAGCGGAAGGGGCGCTCTTCACCCAGCAAACGAGCGATGGCATCTTCGTAGGCCTGGCCTGCGTCAGACTCTTGGTCAAGCACAACAGGCTCACCTTTGTTCGAGGCGTGTAATACCGACTGGCTTTCCGGGATCACGCCCAGCAGAGGAATGCGTAGAATATCTTCAACGTCTTCGACACTTAGCATTTCGCCATTGGTCACACGTGCAGGGTTATAACGAGTGACTAATAAATGGTGTTTAACCGGCTCCTCACCGTTTTCTGCGCGGCGTGATTTAGAGTCAAGAATACCAAGAATACGGTCAGAATCGCGCACAGATGACACTTCAGGATTGGTAGTGACAATTGCTTCATCAGCAAAATACAGCGCCATTAATGCGCCAGCCTCGATGCCCGCAGGAGAGTCGCAAATAATGTATTCAAAACCAAGCTCGTCCATGTCTTTTAAAACACGTTCAACCCCTTCTTTGGTCAGCGCATCTTTATCGCGTGTCTGAGAAGCGGGTAGAATAAACAAGTTTTCTACTCGTTTATCTTTAATCAATGCTTGATGGAGATTCGCCTCACCATTAATGACATTAACAAAGTCGTAGACAACACGGCGTTCACACCCCATCACCAAGTCCAGGTTACGTAAACCGATATCAAAATCGATAACCGCTGTTTTTTTGCCTGTTAATGCTAATCCGGTCGCTAATGCTGCACTTGAGGTGGTTTTTCCCACGCCACCTTTGCCGGAAGTAATTACAATAATTCGTGCCATTCCTCGTCCTTATTCTCTTATAGCGTGAGGGGGTCAATCTGTAAGCTTTCTTGATTAAGCGACACCATGGCTGGCCGCTCAACATGTTCTGGTGGAATCTTATCATTCAGCCAATAGCTACCTGCCACTGACAATAATTCTGACTGAAGGTTCTGACAATAAATGCGTGCTTGTTTTTGTCCGCATGCGCCGGCAATTGCTCGGCCTCGTAGCACGCCATAAATATGAATGCTGCCATCGGCAATCACTTCTGCCCCGGCGCTAACATGATTCAAGATGACCAAATCTGCGTTTTTAGCATAAATTTGCTGGCCGGAACGAACAGGCGCGGTGACCACTTTTGCTGGCGTTTGTATCGGATCTGCGATCCGTGACTGCTTACTTGATTTAAGCACGGCCAGTCCCGAATCTAGCGCAAGTTGGCGTGTATGGTTGTGCGTGACCCCAGTCAGTCCGATAAGAATCATTCCCGTTGCCTGTAAACAGCGCTTTAACGCACTGATGTCAGGACATTGAGAAAGGCGTTGAACATCAGCCACAACGGGGGCACCTTCAAAAAAACCAGGTGCTTGAGTGACCTTCTCGGCCAGCACATCAGCCGCCGCGGCGAAGTTATCGTCAACAAGATGGAGGACGGATAGGGTGAAAGTAGAGCCTTTCAACTCCGGTTGTTTAAGCATGTGATTCGATCCCGGTTCTGTCGTTAAAACACGAGTCAGACGCGCATTATCAGACGTTGAATAGCATGGTATATTCACAGCACGGATGCGGCAAGCAAGGTTTGCTTTTCGAGTCAGATTTCTCGTTTTAATGATGTTTTTTAGCTTTATAGTGAGAAACCACCGCAAATACGTGTTTTGATACACTTTGCGGTAAAGTTTAACAAACCTTTGCCCGAGGATGACAATTTATCGCCTGTTTTATGGCATGCTCGTGAGGACTTTTGAGATGTATTGCGCAATTTATCGAAGCAAAAAGAAAGAAGGCACCTATCTTTATCTTGCAGAGAAAGATAAATTTGATGATGTGCCAGAGGCGCTGATGAACAGCTTTGGGCAACCAGAGTTCGCAATGATGATTGACTTAGACAAGCGTGAAAAGCTTGCGGTGGTCAATATCACCAAGGTAAAGCAAAGCCTGCAAGAGGAGGGGTTTTTTGTACAGCTGCCCCCACCTCCGGACGTAGCGCTGCAGGCTATTCGTAATAGAAACGAAAAACTGTAAAAGGAAGACTATGCGCAAAGGTATGATTTCAGCCTGTATGGCGGCTGCATTAATCGTTAGCCCAGTGATGGCCAAGCCAGGATTTGAACAATATGTGGCCTCATTAAAAGATGAAGCTCGTGAGGCAGGGATTAGCGATGCATTGCTCGAGCGAGCGTTTGACGGGATTGAATATCATGAACGTGCGGTGAGCTCAGATCGAAATCAACCCGAGCGGCGCCTTACTTTAGACGAGTATATTCCTCGAGCGGTACCAGACTGGAAAGTGGCGCAAGCGAAAAAGCTCTACAATCAGCATTATGACGCATTAAAAAAAGTGGGTGAACAATACCAGGTGCAACCACGTTTTATTGTTGCCCTGTGGGGCGTTGAAAGTAACTTTGGTAAGCTCCAAGGCAGTTATAATGTGATTGAGGCATTGTCGACATTGGCATTTGATGGCCGTCGAGAAGCTTTTTTCCGTAAAGAAATCATGGCAGCACTGACAATATTACAGCAAGGTCATATTGCCCCCGAAGACATGAAAGGATCATGGGCGGGAGCAATGGGGCAATCTCAGTTTATGCCCAGTTCGTTTATTAATTATGCTGTGGATGGCAACCAAGATGGTAAAAAGGATATTTGGCAAACGGAGGCCGATGTTTTTGCATCGGCAGCGAATTATCTGAAACAAGCTGGCTGGGATGATACCTACACATGGGGTCGGCAAGTTGAAGTTCCAGAACAGCTTGATCGGTCTCTACTCGGTACCGGAGCAGACAAGGGCTTATTGTTAAGTGACTGGCAGACGAAAGGCGTAAGACGCATGAACGGCCAAGCGTTACCCAAGGTCGACATCAAAGCATGGCTCATTCAGCCTGATGATGAAAAGGGGAGAGCGTATTTGGTCTACAATAATTATCAAAGCTTATTGAAGTGGAACCGCTCGCATTACTTTGCTCTGGCGGTTAGTCATTTAGCCGATAGAATTAAATTTGATTGATACCCTATAACAAAAAAAGAGGCCTTGGCCTCTTTTTTCTTTTTCCTTGGTAAAAAGTTTATGCTTCTTGACCAGGGATGAGGAAATCGTCGAGTGTTGCAGAACCACTTTCCGTCGCTTCGCGAATAACCTTAGGCATACGGCCTTGACCTGTCCATGTTTTATGTGAACCGTCATTATCAGTATATTGGTATTTAGCTGGACGTGCTGCGCGCTTTCCTGGTGTTTTCGCTTTAGTGCTGCCACCTAATAGCTTCATGAGCTCTTCTGGCTCAATGCCATCGGCCACTAACATTTCGCGGTATTTCTCTAGCTTTTCTAAACGCTCTTGTTCTTTTGCTTCTTCTTCGCGATCAATTTCTTTACGTTCTTCAACCACGGTATGTAGTTTCTCTAACGCTTCGTTTAGTTGCTCGGTTGACATCTCTTTGGCAAGAGCGCGTAAGCTACGCAGGTTGAGTAACGCTTTCATTGCATCAGACATTATTGGTTCCTGTTTAATTTATTTGTTAATAGAAGGATGATAGCAGTATAAATGAAATATACAATATTACATATATTAAT
>NZ_MUFJ01000060.1:0-1984 GCF_001996245.1 Salinivibrio sp. MA607
TTATTATTTAGATCACAAGTAAATACTTTATCTATCTTGGGAAAGTCTCTATCTCTTTTAACTGAAAACCAAAGAACAAAAAATAAAACAAAAACCAGCGGTATATACAAAAGCGGATATAAATAAAAACAACCCTGACTTATACCACTTTGAGAAAACAAAAGCCCTATAAAGAATGAGAATGAAAAACCAATGCCACCAATACTATCAGCGTAAGTAATTCTAGATACTGCATCACGCTGACTAAATCGCAACACCATAAATCGCATTACTGTGACTGAACTACCAGATGCTAAGCCTGTCAAGCTAGAAACTGCCAACAACATAATATAATTTTCGCTAGGAAAGAGTATAATAGCAGCCATCCATAAACATGGTAAAATGAGGAGAAGTGTAGAAATTAGCAACCAATTAATCACACCAAAAATTGTCGCTAGAAAATCCCAAAGAATTCGAGACAAACTACTTCCCAAAAAACAAAACAAGATCAGGATAAGCTTCGAAATGAATGTTAGGTTATACCCATAGTCTGGAAGATTAAAGACAACAACGGGCCAGGATCCCCATACAAGGAAGGAGATAAATAAATGCATAATGGTTACCATCTCTATCTCCTTTTCATTCCTTTTTTATTCGGTTAGTTCTGGAAGGTCATTTTCAGTTCTTCCTGATCGCCATTCTTTGCTTTCAGATTTTCTAATCGCAAAATGCATCCAGGTTAACGCCAAACTGCATAATACAAAGAGCAACATAAAGCATGTTTGCCAGACTCCAACTAGATCATTTAACATGCCAAATGTCAGAGGAAGAAAGAAGCCACCAAGCCCGCCAACCATACCAACAGCACCACTTACAACACCCACATTATTGGGATAATAAACAGGGATATGTTTAAAAACTGCCGCTTTTCCTAAAGACATGAAAAAACCTAGCACGATACAGATTACAGCAAATTGATAGACGTTAGTTTCTAATGAGAAATTAATAACACCTCGTATTCCCTCAACACTGTAATGTGTATTGGGATAACTAAGAATAAAGGTGCAGACTACTGATGCGATAAACGTCCAGTACATCACTTTACGAGCACCATACCTGTCCGATAATATTCCACCAAGTATTCTAAACAATGAACCTGGAACCGTGTAAAGCCCTGCTATCAAGCCTGCTTGAGCCAAGGACACATCAAATACACCGATTGTATATTGGGGTAACCATAGTGCTAATGCCACAAAGGCGCCGAAAACAAAAAAGTAGTACAAGGAGAATCGCCAGACCCTCACCTCTTTCAAAGGCTGGAGCTGGCTATATATAGATACTTGCTCTCGCGGTGTTTCTCTTCGTTCGTTTTTTGCGAGAAAAAAAAATCCAACTCCTGCTGTAGCCAAAATAATTGCATAAACTTGTACTGCACTGCGCCAGTCCATGATCAGTAAGAGCATTGGCATACAGAGCGAGGTCACAGAAGAGCCGACATTTCCCGCGCCAAATATCCCTAGAGCTGTGCCTTGTTGATTTTTCTTAAACCAAGCCGATACGTATGCCACACCAACAACGAAGCTACCGCCTGCCAATCCAATACCCAGTGCGCAAAGCAACAGTAAGTAGTAACTGTGAGATAAACTCAGCAACCATGCAGAACCGGACGACAGGAGCATGACAACCGCAAAAACAGTACGGCCCCCAAAGAAGTCAGACGCGATTCCCAAAAACAATCGACTGACTGAACCTGTGAGAATCGGTGTCGCCATTAACAGCCCCAGTTCCGTACTAGAAAGATGAAACTCTTCCGCTATTTTTACACCCAAGATGGAAAATATCGTCCACATGGCAAAGCAAAGCGTAAACGAAAATGTTGACATTCCCAAAGCAAATTTCTGTTGCGCCTTTGAACTATCGACTGCCTGTACCATATGGTTTTCCTCCGACTTATAGTTAAATACAACTTATAAGATAAAGAAGGAAACCTCCATACACTTAAAGT
>NZ_MUFJ01000061.1:0-3414 GCF_001996245.1 Salinivibrio sp. MA607
CGTGAAGTTGATTGAAGCATGCCCTGAATATCAGACTAAAAATACGCTCTTACAAAGCGTGCCTGGCATTGGCAGCATTGCGGCAGCATCTATCATCAGTAACGTCCCTGAGCTGGGCTATATAACTAACAAACAAGCGGCATCTCTCATTGGTGTTGCACCCGTGACAAAAGAAAGTGGGCGATATAAAGGCAAACGAGTGATCCAAGGTGGACGTGCTCAAGTTCGTACCGTGTTGTATATGGCGATGATGTCTGCGATGCAATGTAATCCTGTTTTTAAAGCCACATATACCCGATTAGTCGCCGCTGGAAAGCCGAAAAAAGTCGCCATTATTGCCTGTGTGCGCAAGATGGTAGTGATCTTAAATTCGATGCTTAGAGACGGCGTGATGTGGGATAAAAATCTCGCTAAAATTTAGGATTGACGACATACTCGTTTGTTAGTTTCATTTTTTAAGAACAAGACATTGATATTGCGCTATTCTATTTAAATCCGCCGTATATTGCGGAAACTCAGATTGTAACAAGCATAGAGCATCAGCAAATGTGATTTGATGCAAATTTGACGTGTAATCAAAGATTAAGCAATTTATACGTGATTCAAACGATTCTATACCCGGCTCAGCCTTGCATTGCCCCCACATGACTTGATCGATTTCATCTTCGGGGTCTTCCAAAGGACTATTGGCCTGAACATATAAGTTTGACAGCATTGCTTCATACAGCGATGTTAATAACTGATCTTTGCAACGTAATAGCCAAGCCAAAGTGATCAAGTTGTGTCCAAAGAAACCAAACTGCTCAATACAAGATAATAATACATCTGAGAGACTGGCCTTTACTGGCACTGGTTTCGAGTTAACGTTATCTATATTTGAAAACGTTGACGTAACGAACTCTGTAAAACGATTAAGAAAGGCTGGGATCTGATGTTCATTCAATTGCCTATAGACACTATTCATTGCAAGCAATATCGTCACATTGTGGGATAAGTATTCATTGGCAGATGCTGCTTTGGTGGCAAAGTGGCGAAAAATCTCATCAAAACCTTTGTTTTGATACCACTGAAAAGTAGCTTGATAAGCTGCGGGATAAATACCACGATTCAGTATTCTTTGAATACGAAAGTCTTGTAATGCTGGTGCTTGAACAGATTCCTCATATGTAGGCTGTACCAAAACTGAATCATTAGCCATCAAAATAGACGTATGAGAAAAAATTTTGTCATTTTCACCAAAACGTTTAGCGAGGAAATTTGCTGATAAAAATGCTTTCAACGCATGAGGTTGATGAATTATTGCCCCACTATGTAAGGCTTGTTCTAACAATTCCAAATTGTTCATATATCTTCCATGAAACTAACGCTTTACTCACCGGAAAATGACGAGCGTCAGCGAGTTATTTTTCCAATGCAGTAAATTGTTATGTTTTTTCACCCCAGACTTCAAATTTATTGTCATGTATGACAATCGCTTGTGTGTTGCTAATGGGGCAAAGATCTATTTCGTCCTTATAACTAGAAATGATTTTCTCGACTGACTCTTTGAATGGGAAGTTTTTATGGTGAGGAACCGGATAAAAATCAATCATTCCTAATGATGAAAACGTGCCAATGTTCGGCGCGGCAGTGAAGTCATCCATTTCTTTTACATACTCAATATTGCGTGAAAGCACAATGGAACCAGCAGACTCACCAATATACATTTTCCCTGAATTTACTTGTTCAGATATAACTGTGTCCGCGCCTGTTCTTTTCAGCTCTTGAAGGAGAAAGAAGGTATTACCACCAGTAACATAGATATAGTCATTCTTTTTGAGCGTACTATCTATTTTTTCTTTGGTTGCCGTTGAAATTTCAAGTTCGTCAACAATTAGCCCGCGTTCTTCAAGGGCCTTTTTGCCAGCATCCACATAAAATGTAACATNTTTCAAGTTCGTCAACAATTAGCCCGCGTTCTTCAAGGGCCTTTTTGCCAGCATCCACATAAAATGTAACATCTTCGACAAGACTCGCCGTAGGTATGAATGTAACAGTTTTTCCTGCGCATTTTTCCTCGGCGAACTCCACGAATAAATCTGCCACATCCACGAAAGATGAAGTTAAAAAAATCTTTTTCATTACATTTCCTTTCTTCCCGAACACTTTTCTAGAAACTTAACGCCCAATTAAGGTGTGAAGCACGCGTCCACAAAAATTAAATAGACAACCTTAATCACTAAACTTAACCCAAACTGAGAATGCCAAGCGTGCTGAATCACGCTTAAATTGTTTGTATGGATAATCTCACCCGTATTTGGGTAAAGTGAGACCCAGGCTTTAGCTGCAACTAAAGCTTTCTAATGTGCAGTTCGATTGAACGCTGGCTCCTCTGTCGAGAGACCGATAACAAACATGAACGCACCTTAGAACTCCAAGCACCAAACTCGAATACTCGACTGGGTCTCGAACCCGTATTACGCAAACAAGAGTTAGCTTATTATGAATACTGCATCCAATCAAAACATCTACATCNGCTTTAGCTGCAACTAAAGCTTTCTAATGTGCAGTTCGATTGAACGCTGGCTCCTCTGTCGAGAGACCGATAACAAACATGAACGCACCTTAGAACTCCAAGCACCAAACTCGAATACTCGACTGGGTCTCGAACCCGTATTACGCAAACAAGAGTTAGCTTATTATGAATACTGCATCCAATCAAAACATCTACATCGGCGTCGATACCGGCAAAGCGCAACTCGACATCTACGTCAGACCAACTGCRCACTTCTTCTCTGTGCCAAACACTGATAAAGGCATTAAAGATGCATTGAAAAYCATCAAGCCATATCAGCCTGAGCGCATCATCATTGAAGCCACTGGCCGATTAGAAATGCYCTTTGTGCTCGCKTGTATTGAAGCCAATTTACCCATCGTACGCGCCAACCCTGTGCACATTAAACGCTTCGCCGGCGCCATTGGCCGCAGAGCGAAAAATGACCGCTTAGATGCTGAGTTAATYGCACATTATGGCGACGCCATTAAGCCTGAAATCACCATTATCAAGGCGGAAAATATACGTCTAATGAGTGACTTAGTCATCAGGAGAAACCAGCTCCTATCTATGCAAACGATGGAAAAGAACCGCTTGCAGATACTGCCCAAAACCTTGCATTCAACCATCAAMCCCATGCTCACTGCGATGAAAAATCAAATCACCAACATYGARCAAAAACTCGTGAAGTTGATTGAAGCATGCCCTGAATATCAGACTAAAAATACGCTCTTACAAAGCGTGCCTGGCATTGGCAGCATTGCGGCAGCATCTATCATCAGTAACGTCCCTGAGCTGGGCTATATAACTAACAAACAAGCGGCATCTCTCATTGGTGTTGCACCCGTGACAAAAGAAAGTGGGCGATATAAAGGCAAACG
>NZ_MUFJ01000062.1:0-1904 GCF_001996245.1 Salinivibrio sp. MA607
GATAATGACTTTCGTCTTTATCAGTCGTTGACTCTTGATATTTTACTTTTGGAGTATTATTACTAACTAGATTTTCAGCAGTGAATGTTTGGAACTTCACTGCATTGGCTCCGGCGAGCTTCGCTGCATCAATCATCTGTTTCGCTAACGTTACAGATCCTGCATGATTAACGCCAATTTCTGCAATTATATAACAGCTCATATAACAATACTCCGTTTAATTTAGTAGCTATAGAACGGTATACGTTCCGCCACTTCGATGGTGATAGATGGAAGGCGTTTAAACAATATCGACGTGAAGTTTCTCTGACTAAAAGCGTAAGACAACCGCACGAGGCGAGCAATGTCACACTATCAGTCCTTTAATCAATGAAAACTGATCGATTTAAGACCTATTTTAAACGTTTACCAGTGAAAAGTGTGATGCACCGTTCTTTCACCCGGTTATTCTAGTACAAAATTCTACTGTGCTTTACCCACGCTACCGCCATGAGGTGTCGCTCCCCCTGTGCGCATAGCTAGATTGTATCTGGCCGCGCACGACGCACAGCCGGTAAATTTTAATGGGCTTCGAGTTTACCTGCTAATTTTTGTAGGCAAAAGGCCTAGCGCCAAAAAGTCGACATTACGCAGGCGGTGTGGTGGGTTTTTAGGCAAAAAATTACGGGGAAGGGCAAACCGTGCGCGCATTGGGGATTATGCCACGGAAAACGCATGAACATCCGCGTCACGAAAGGCTTCCCAGCACGGTCGCCAAGTACTCTTGGTCCATCGCACACATCATTCGCTTGCGTTGAATGCCGGCTTTGAAACTCTTCTCTTGCTTTAATAAATTCAAAACCATTTGCCTTATTCGTGCAAAAACTTCCGCTCGGTCATCTACCCTAATTCGACATGCATCTTCTTTTAATCCAACATCGAGCTGCCAGTGCATTGATTCAATTAACCAGTGCGAGCGAGTGGCATCATGAAGCTCTTTCGCTGTCAGTGCTTTTGAACTTATATAATAGCGCACAGAAATATCGGATTCTTCGGCGTGTTTGCCTTCTTGTCGAACACTCACCATGATGCCCATCGTTTTTAGTTCAGGCCAATCATAAGCCAAATCACCTAATACACTTAAATTGGTATTAATCAGCGCACATCGTGTTTCCAAACGCCCATGCGATTTCTCTTGTGATGAATAGCTATCGCCATCAAAATGTTGAAGCATTGAGGGGCGGTAATAATTATCAAACGCTTCATCTAACCTGCCTTGATTTCCTTTAACAGCAAGCAAGTAATCAGCATTTTTATCGATGATTTTCTGTGCAATTTTTCGCTGACAACCCATGGCATTAATGGTAATCAAACAACCTGAAATATCGAGCAATTCTAGTAGCTTAGGGATGGCAGTGATCTCGTTCGTCTTACTGTCTACTTTTGACTGTCCAAGGCATACACCATTTGCGGTTGCGAATGCATTAACCATATGAATCGCAGCTTGGTCTGTTGCTCTGTTATACGATCCTTTCAGTGTTTTTCCATCAATGGCAATGACTTCACCATCCGTTAATTCATGACACGATTTCATCCATTCTATGAAGGCTTTTTGTAATGCTTTTGTACTGATGGTTCCCATCACTCTTGCAATCGTATCTGCCGAGGGTGATGTTTTACCTGAGAAGCCAAAGCGTAATAAAAAATCACGCTGCTTACGTCCATAATCACTCATACCTTTCCAGGTATCATGACCAGACAACACCGCACAAATTGTTATCAAAATAATATCTGATAACGTATGTTCAACTTTTCCTTCTTGGCGAATATCTTTGATGGAAACGAAATGCATAAATGGACTTTTTTCTTCTGTCATTTTTAATCTCCTAAACATTAGGAGACTATTAAATCGCACTGAAAATGAT
>NZ_MUFJ01000063.1:0-1700 GCF_001996245.1 Salinivibrio sp. MA607
TTTCTCAGAAATATCCCTTGGTATATAAAGCTGTTCACTTTTTATCTTAGAACCGTCTTTTAAGAAGCATGTTAAGCTCTCCTTTTCCGCCAATTCATAAATAAAAGGTACTTGGCAATATGTAAATGCTAACTGACCTTTGTTAAGCAGAAAGCTTCTAGGATTTTTTTCTAAATCAATAAAGCTAAATTGAGTACTACTACTTAAAAATTCGCTAATGTCAAGTAAAGTAGGTCTTATAACTATTTCCCCATTATTAACACTAATTCCTAGCTCGGAAAATCGAGTGATTATCTCTTCTTTAACTTGTCCTGTCATTCCAGGTTGTTGCGCACCAGCCTGCTTTGGTGTATGCGAATACGGATCGGCTGGGAAAGCACCATATTCGAGTGGTGATTTATTAAACCCAATTCCCTGGCGTACTCTGTAATAATAATAGGAAAGCTTATTAACGATATTTGAATCCATATCTTTATCGCGGGCGACAAGATAGTTTTCTTGGACTGCGAGCAAAAGCTTAGATACCATATGCCAGTATATACATCCTAGCCCTTCATAGCCAAACATGGTACCAGACCGGCCGGTAAAATACCTATGGTTAAATATTCTTTCGTAGATATCTTCGATATCCTCAAATTGGGAATCATCATAACCTAAGTAATCACTTTTTAGTTCTTCTATTACGTCTTTAAGATATGAGGAATTTTCAAAGTCCGAATTGAAATGAATATAGCCAAAACAATCCTTGTTAACAATTCTTTTATCTTCACGATCAAGCATTTTTTTAAGAACATTGTTTCCTTTTATATATTCTTCAGGAATGTTGTTCTTTTCTAAAAATCTAGTAATTTCTCTGTCGGGATATAGCATAAAACTATTTTGATCTTCCCTATAAATTCCGCTGCAAAATAAACTTTCTATAACATTTATTGCTTCGTCCTGACTTAGAACCCCGGCGCTCAAAACCGCAACTTGTCCTTCTAACATTGGATAAAGTGGAGCTATATTTAGTGCATCTTCAGTGTAGGACATTACATTGTAAGAATGATATAGACCGTCATCACTGCGGTTGTTTTTAATCGTAGAATCAATAACAAACAAAGAAAAATCTAATAGTTGTTCAATAGACAGTCTCTCTACCTGAACTTTATGCGAGAAACCTTGAGAATAAACTTTGTTACGGTAGTTTTCTGCTGATCGCTCAAGACGCGTCAATATAGCTTTTCGAGTTTGTCGCGTAACTGTTTTTTGACGAATTTCTTTGCTAGCATCAACAAGAATTTTTTGAATAGATACTGACCAGTCAAATACTTCTTTAGAAATGCTTATTAGGTTAGGCACCAAACCAACTATCTCTTGCATTAAGTTAATATAGCGGCGAATATAATAGACCGTAACCATAGATAAACCGTTACCGACGATTGCATTATTTGCATCGTTCCATTCCGGTCTTTGAGTATTTAACCAAATCCCACCATCTATAACTAAGTTACTAAGTTTAGATAGTAGAGGAACTATTAGCTTTTCGAACAGGCTTACGTAGTAAACTTGGTTGTTGCTACTCATTAATAAACGTCCATCACTTCCTATTTCATTGCAGCGATCGTCAATAATATTTTGTCGCTCATTATCGAAAGTAATCGTGTTCTTGGGATCAATAAAAAGATTCTCTGTGTCACAAAGACGATATGGAATATTAG
>NZ_MUFJ01000064.1:0-1590 GCF_001996245.1 Salinivibrio sp. MA607
TAGTTAGATAGAGTATGTGTGATACAAAGCTGAGCTACAAAGGCGACGATAGTTAGATAGAGTATGTGTGATACAAAGCTGAGCTACAAAGGCGACGATTTACACATATACAAACGAAAAAACAGCAACGTTTATTACTTCCAAAAGCGAGTTCCTAGCCATCTAGTTGACCACTATGGCAAGCGTCTCATTCGCTTCTCTTTGAAGACCTCGGACAAGACACGGGCGAAACAACTAGCCACCATCGAGGCTGGTCGTTTGATGAAAGAGTTTGCGGAACTCGACGGCTACTTAGTTCCAGAGAAGAAAACTGAGTTGGCCGACCTTCAAAATATCGCCATTGAAGCTGCCAATACGTGGGTAAAACACAAGCAAGACAACACGCTGACTGCCTCTGTTGATGTTGAGGGTATACGGAACGGAATAGAAGCAAGTCTAGACGTCGTTCAGGAACATGCAGCAGGCATGCTTCACGATAGTCTAAAGCTAGCTGATGCCCCTCGCGTACAACGTATTTTCGAGGGAGCAATCCCTGACCGAACCATCAGCCAGTACAACGCGCTCACAGAATCACAGCAAGCGCGCGTATTCATAGAGTTCGCCCAGCACCTACAAGCACAGACAAAGACTCTTCTAGACTCGAACAATAGCTTCTCGAGCGAAATCAAGACCGTCATCAGACCGATACCTAAGATAGAAAAAGATCCAACACTTGAACGCGTTGCTGAAGAGTTCTTAGACAACAAGAAAACAGAAATGGCAGCAACTGGTAAGCCAATGAGTGATAAGCTCAAGCAACGCTATCAAGTATCTACTGAGTTCCTTATTGGTCTTATGGGAGCAGACTATCCTGTTAAAGAGGTCTCGACAGCAGACATAAGAAAGCTGAGGGATGTACTGATAGACACGCCAAGTAACTCAGCCAAGTTAAAGGAGACCAAGAATCTCACGACTCCTGAGCTTATTGCTGTGGTGAGTAGCGGGCAATTGAAGCACCTTCCCCCGCTTTCTATCACGAGCATCAATCAGCGCTTAGAAGCGATTTCTGCAATGTTTAAGTTTGCTGTGCAAGAACGGTATATCACATTCAACCCTGCAGAGAACGTGAGGCTCAAGAAAAGAGTCGCGGACAAGGACGCTCGGAGACCATACCCACCAGAGATGCTCGACAGGTTGCTTCAGTTGACCAAAGGCACAGAGCACTACTGGATTGTACGAATAGCACTTTGTTGTGGTCTGCGTATGAATGAAATCGTCCAGTTGAGACCTTCAGACATCAGACAACACGAAGGCATTTGGTATGTCTCTGTAAATGAAGAGGACGGCAAGGCATTAAAGACTAGCTCTTCGGCCAGATCGGTGCCTCTGCCTGACGCACTGTTAAACCTCGGTTTCATCGAGTTTGTACAGTCATTGAATACAGAGACGCTATTCGATATTCCGTAAGCGGGTATTTCTACCCGCCTGGTGATTGAATGGGCGCTTTGTTATAGGGCAATAGATCGCTGACATCACAGCCCTCTTCTCTCTGAGGTAGCTCTGTCAGTACATGACGCAGGTAGGCATAGGGCTCCACACCGTTGGCACGAC
>NZ_MUFJ01000065.1:0-1573 GCF_001996245.1 Salinivibrio sp. MA607
CGTGAAGTTGATTGAAGCATGCCCCCTGAATATCAGACTAAAAATACGCTCTTACAAAGCGTGCCTGGCATTGGCAGCATTGCGGCAGCATCTATCATCAGTAACGTCCCTGAGCTGGGCTATATAACTAACAAACAAGCGGCATCTCTCATTGGTGTTGCACCCGTGACAAAAGAAAGTGGGCGATATAAAGGCAAACGGGTGATCCAAGGTGGACGTGCTCAAGTTCGTACCGTGTTGTATATGGCGATGATGTCTGCGATGCAATGTAATCCTGTTTTTAAAGCGACGTATACCCGATTAGTCGCCGCTGGAAAGCCGAAAAAAGTCGCCATTATTGCCTGTGTGCGCAAGATGGTAGTGATCTTAAATTCGATGCTTAGAGACGGCGTGATGTGGGATAAAAATCTCGCTAAAATTTAGGATTGACGACATACTCGTTTGTTATGCCTTTGTCCCAGTCGGTTCGAAGAACTGCCAGAACTACTGTATCCCACCACTGTTCTTTGAAAAAGCGATGCTCTCTAAAGTGTGCTTCTTGACGCATACCTAAAGACTTACAGAGCTTAATTGCTGCTAGGTTCTTACTAATTGTCTCCGCATAGATACGGTGAACACCCAACTCAGAAAAACCAAAGTCTGCCAGAGCTAAAGCCGCTTCATAGCTTAGTTTATGTCCTTGAGATGACCTTAAAAACGCACACCCCATTGAAGCTTGTTGATTGTCTTCCAAGCGCAAGCAAACAGTCCCAATAAACTGCCTTGAATCCTTACACTCAACAGCTAGCTGATATGATTTTCTTGGTTCTTCAGAAGCCTGAGCTATAAACAAGTTTGTTAGCTCTTTATATTTATTAGGGTCACAATCACTTTCGTCATAGAAACGCTGATATTTAGCGTCCTGAGACATAGCAACAAAAGCACTTTCATCGTTCGGATTCATATCCCGAATAATCAAACGGTTAGTCTCGATTTTAAACATCGAAAGTTCCTTTTTCATCGTGAGGCATAACGCTTTACTCACCGGAAAATGACGAGCGTCAGCGAGTTATTTTTCCAATGCAGTAACTTGTTAAGTTTTTTCACCCCAGACTTCAAATTTATTGTCATGTATGACAATCGCTTGTGTGTTGCTAATGGGGCAAAGATCTATTTCGTCCTTATAACTAGAAATGATTTTCTCGACTGACTCTTTGAATGGGAAGTTTGTATGGTGAGGAACCGGATAAAAATCAATCATTCCTAATGATGAAAACGTACCAATGTTCGGCGCGGCAGTGAAATCATCCATTTCTTTTACATACTCAATATTGCGTGAAAGCACAATGGAACCAGCAGACTCACCAATATACATTTTCCCTGAATTTACTTGTTCAAATATAACTGTGTCCGCGCCTGTTCTTTTCAGCTCTTGAAGGAGAAAGAAGGTATTACCACCAGTAACATAGATATAGTCATTCTTTTTGAGCGTACTATCTATTTTTTCTTTGGTTGCCGTTGAAATTTCAAGTTCGTCAACAATTAGCCCGCGTTCTTCAAGGGCCTTTTTGCCAGCATCCACATAAAATGTAAC
>NZ_MUFJ01000066.1:0-1464 GCF_001996245.1 Salinivibrio sp. MA607
CTCCTAAAGAGCCATAATAATAGACTGCTATTCCAGCAATGATCAAATGAAACAATGAATTTAATATGGCTATTTTAGACAAAAAATATGTCTTTTCTCTGTACATAAAGAAATTAACCAGCATTAGATAAAGTCCCTGACATGAAAAACCAGCGACTAAAAAACCAACGATCAAATCGTCGAAACTATAACTAGTAGAAATAAAGAAAGAAAAAAATGTGGGTAACGTATAAAAGAATAGCAAAGATACGAGAATTATCAAGAGCGAAATTATTAAACATGCTCGGGTGATCTCTTTATAATCTTCATTACATTTAATATCTTTCAACTTATCAAAAAGAAATGGAATGGAAGCTTTATKTGCAGCCATAAACACAACACTTAATATAGAAGCGAGTTGATACATGACCGAATATTCACCTACTATTGCTCCACCAAAAAATGACATAAGCAAGATACGATCTATCGATGTTTTAATCCAGCTAGAAAGTGAATGAGGGACCAATGGAACAGAGAAACGTAATGGAACGGAAAAATTCTCTTGACTGAGTGAAAAGTCGAAAAAATTATTGCGTTTTAAATTGAAAAATGCCCATAAACCAAAACAGATCGCAGCAATAGCAATACCTGCAAGGCGGCCTTCTAACCCCACATTCCAGTAAGCAATAAGAAATACTGACAGTGACACATTCAACACTGTATTAGATATTTGAAAAATAATATATTGCGTTTGCATCTTCCTCACTTGATATAACACAAGATGAAACTGACAAAACGCTTGAAACAATACAATGATAGGTAGCAATAACACCCAAACGTTATCAACACCTAGAAATTGAATTGCTTCATATCTAAATATATACACAAACAGCGACACAAACGCAGCTACTAGTGTTGATATCAAAAATACGCTTGCCAATATCTTTTTAAACGTAGGATTATCTAACTTAAAAAATAAAACAGATATAGATGCATGCATAGAAAGGCTTATAATAACAAGCAACACCTGCAGAACAGCTTGGTAAGTGGCAACGATACCAAAATCATTTGGAGACAAAAATGCAGTTAAAAACGGAAGTAGGAAAAAAGGTATTGCTTTGTTTACAATTTCTCCACCAATATAGACTACAGCGCTTCCTAATATTTTTTTATTCATCATCTCTGATACTAAAGAGTTCTAATCGTGGATGCTTTTGACTTTGGTAGTTAGAATACACGCTTGACACAAACTCCCTAAACTTCGAATTGATAAATTCAGGGCCTATTATGTAGGAATTTCCTATAACATCATCATCTAACTCTAAGAAATTAGTAAGAACTGATGAGTAGAAGCAATGTATTCGAGAAACTCTTTCTTTATTTACTAATGAATATAATTCAAATGGATAAGACAATTTTTCAACGCGTACACCATAGTTTTCGATTACTGACAATTTACTATCAGACTCTCTACGGTGCGCAATG
>NZ_MUFJ01000067.1:0-1914 GCF_001996245.1 Salinivibrio sp. MA607
TGAAGGCGTTGTGTAATGCTTTTGTGCTGATAGTTCCCAGCACTCTTGCGATCGTATCTGCCGACGGTGATGCTTTACCCGAGAAGCCAAAACGTAATAAAAAATCACGCTGCTTACGTCCATAATCGCTAATGCCTTTCCAGGTATCATGACCAGACAAAACCGCACAAATCGTTATCAAAATAATATCTGATAACGTATGTTCAACGTTACCTTCTTGGCGAATGTCTCTAATGGAAAAGAAATGCATAAATGTACTTTTATCTTCTGTCATTTTTAATCTCCTAAACGTTAGGAGACCATTAAATCGCACTGAAAATGATCAACAAATTGATCCTTTGTTTTCACTTATTTTAATTAATAAATATGGCATAACGCACGGTTTTCAGCCCTAAGTGACAATTTAGTCATTAAGTTGCTAGCCCAGGCATGGCGCGGATCTTCATGCGTTTTCCCTGGAAACGCTATAGATTTTGGATCGCCTTTCATGGCAATAGCCTCCTTATGGGTTCTACTTTACAAATGTAGAACCCATAAGGAGGCTGTCAAATATTGACCGCTTATTAGCTCGCTTTTTGCAATGTGATCAGCTGACTCTCGTTGTATATAACCTCTTTAGCGTGGCGCACACATTTACCACATTGAGATCCAAGAGGCGTCAGTTGACGAAGTTCGCGAATACTGGTGACGCCTTGCTGGCGCACCCAATGCTTAATGGTTTTATCTGATACGCTGTGACAAATACAAACTAACATCTCAGTCATCTCAAAAAAATGAACTATAACGAGAATAGTTTGCATTGCGTTTAAGGTAAAGGGTTTTTATATAACGCTTGGTTATTGATGAAAGACTTATTTATATCTGTATCGGGCGATTAAAGAGGAAAAAAAAAGGAGCGCAATGCGCTCCCTTCTATTGATAAGACTAGATGTCTATCAAATTAAGCGATGATGTTAGCAACAACACCCGCACCTACAGTACGGCCACCTTCACGGATAGCGAAGCGTAGACCTTCGTCCATCGCGATAGGTGCGATCAGCTCAACAACCATCTTGATGTTGTCACCAGGCATAACCATCTCAACGCCTTCTGGCAGTTCGATAGTACCGGTCACGTCAGTTGTACGGAAGTAGAACTGTGGACGATAACCTTTGAAGAACGGCGTATGACGGCCGCCTTCGTCTTTACCTAGTACGTATACTTCTGATTCGAACTTGGTGTGCGGAGTGATTGAACCAGGCTTCGCCAGTACTTGACGCAGTTCGATAGTACCGGTCACGTCAGTTGTACGGAAGTAGAACTGTGGACGATAACCTTTGAAGAACGGCGTATGACGGCCGCCTTCGTCTTTACCTAGTACGTATACTTCTGATTCGAACTTGGTGTGCGGAGTGATTGAACCAGGCTTCGCCAGTACTTGACCACGCTCAACTTCGTCACGCTTAGTACCACGCAGAAGAACACCAACGTTCTCACCCGCACGGCCTTCGTCTAGAAGCTTACGGAACATTTCAACACCAGTACAAGTGGTCTTGGTGGTGTCTTTCATGCCTACGATTTCAACGTCGTCACCTACGGTGATGATGCCTTGCTCAACACGACCGGTTACAACAGTACCACGGCCTTGGATTGAGAATACGTCTTCGATTGGCAGGATGAACGGCTTGTCGATCGCACGCTCTGGCTCAGGGATGTAAGAATCCAGGGCTTCAGCAAGTTCAACAATCTTCTGCTCCCACTGCTCTTCACCGTTCAATGCACCCAGTGCAGAACCTTGAATCACTGGGCAGTCGTCACCTGGGAAGTCATACTCTGAAAGTAGCTCACGAACTTCCATTTCAACCAGCTCAAGCAGCTCTTCGTCATCAACCATGTCACATTTGTTCATGAACACGATGATGTTTGGAATACCAA